>JAAWBP010000017.1 GCA_022792755.1 Oscillospiraceae bacterium
ATGGCTGTCTTCCTCTTCGCCGATCGGCGTTTCGAGGGAGACCGGCTCCTGTGCAACCCGGATGATCTCGCGCACCTTTTCCACCGGCATTTCGAGCTCGCCGGCGATTTCCTCCGCCGTCGGCTCATGCCCGTTTTTGTGGAGAAGCTGACTCGAAACCTTTTTGACCTTGTTGATCGTCTCCACCATGTGAACCGGAATCCGGATCGTCCGCGCCTGGTCCGCAATGGCGCGGGTAATCGCCTGACGGATCCACCAGGTCGCATAGGTGGAAAATTTAAACCCTTTGGTATGGTCGAACTTTTCAACTGCTTTGATCAGGCCAAGGTTCCCCTCCTGGATCAGATCAAGGAACTGCATCCCGCGCCCGACATACCGCTTGGCGATGCTGACGACCAGTCTCAGGTTTGCTTCGCTGAGCCGTTTGCGGGCAAAAGCGTCGCCCTGGGCCATCCGGGTGGCGAGCTCGATCTCCTCCTCGGTGGAAAGCAGCGGGACCCGGCCGATCTCTTTGAGATAGACCTTCACCGGGTCGTCAATACTGATCCCTTCGGTGGAAAGGGAGGCTTCCAAATCGACGGCCACATTGTTGTCGAGCGTGATGTCCAGGTCGATATCCGGCTCAAAATCCTCTACGATTTCAATGTTCATGTTCTCAAGCGAATCGTAGAGCTTTTCCATCTGCTCCGGGTCGAAGTCCAGCTCCTCCAGCGCATCGGTGATCTCTTTGGTGGTCAGTTTTCCCTTGATCCTGCCCTGTTCGATCAGATCAGCCACTGCAGGTTTCTTCTCGGTTGCTCCCATAAATCACATTCCCATTTCTCCGCTGCCGCCGCGGTTTTTTATGGTAGACGCCATGCGGCAAAATGTGATGACGCCTGTTTTTCTTCCTCTGAAAGCGGTTTTACCGCCTGTTCTTTTTCTGCTTCTGCTGCTCGTAAAACCGCTTGAGCTCCTCCTCGCCGCCGTCCTTGAGGTCGGCGGGCTTAAGCTGTTCCCGGTTCTCTTTCAGCACCTGGATGGAGTCGAGCAGCTGCTGCTTGGAATTGTCCATTTCGCGGCTCTTTGCTAAAAGCCCCGATATTTTACCCATTTCTTCCGGATTTAATTCACCGGCGAGGACAGAAAGGTCGACCGCCCCCGTTTCCTGTCCCTTTTGGAGGAGCAGGGTAAAAACACGTCGATTAAAATCGGTGACGAAGTCCTCTTCCGAAAGGGCATCCCCCGTCTTTTCCAGCGAATCCGGATTGCGGAGAAGGTAGATCAAAACCTGTTCCTCCGCCATCGCCGCCTTTAAATGGGAGGCCTTCTGCGGGTTGATCCGATCTTGGTAGAGCGCCCTTCCGCTCTGCACCTCGTTCCACTCCCGTTTCTTCGCAGTCCGCTCCTCCCGCCTGGCCATCCCGCCGGCCTGGTCTAAGATCGCCGCTTTGGAGACTCCGGTCTCCTCTGCGAGCTTCCCGGCGTAGATTTCCCGCTCCAGCGGATTTTTCAGCCTCGCCAGGACAGAGATACCCCGCCGCAGGTAAGCGAGCTTTCCCTCCTCGGTGTTGACATCCACTTCCTTCTTGATCTTGAGGAGTTCAAAATCCATCGGGCTGTTTGCGCCCTCGAGCAGGAGCTTAAAGCGGGCCGCACCGTATTTTTTTATGTATTCGTCCGGGTCTTTCGCCCCGGTCATCGCAAGGACGCGGGTGGTGATCCCCGCCTGGGAGAGAAGCGGGATCGCCCGCTCGCTCGCCTTCTGCCCCGCCGCGTCGGAATCGTAGGAAATGACCACGTCGTCCGCATACTGTGCCATCAGCCTGGCCTGCTCTTCAGTCAGCGCCGTCCCCAAGGTGGCGACGACATTGTGAAATCCCGCCTGATAGATCGAGATTACATCCATATACCCTTCCGCCAAAATTAGCCTTCGATGCTCGATCTGATTCTTCGCGAGGTTGAGGGAAAAAAGGTTCCGGCTTTTCTTAAAGACCGGCGTATCGGCCGAATTGAGGTATTTCGGCCTGGAATCGTCCATCACCCGCCCCCCGAAGGCGATGACGTTCCCGCGCAGGTCGATGATTGGAAACATCACCCGGTTCCGGAACTGGTCGTAAAACCGCGCCGTCCCGCTGCGGTCGCTCCGCGCGACAACGGCGGCGGCGATCATTTCGTCCATGGTGAACCCCTTGGAGCGGAGGTGATGGATCAGGTGATCCCACCCCTGCGGGGCAAACCCCAGCCCATAGGTTCTGATCGTCTTTTCGCTCAGCCCCCGCCCAGTCAGGTAGTCGAGGCCCTCCCGCCCCGCTGGGGAAAGGAGGCAGGCGTGGAAGAAGCGGGCGGCCTCCCGGTTGAGTTCATAAATCCGGGTTCGCATCCGGTAAGCCCGGTCTTCCCCGCCGCCGTCCGGCACCTCCATGTTGTACCGCCGGGCGAGGAAGCGAACCGCCTCGACATAATCGAGGTTTTCGATCTTCATGATGAAGGTGATGACATCCCCCCCGGCCCCGCAGCCGAAGCAGTAGAACGACTGGGTGTCCGGATAGACGACAAGGGAGGGCGTCTTTTCGGAGTGGAACGGGCAGAGGCATTTCTGATTCCGGCCCGCCCGGGTGATCGAACAATAGCTCGACATGACGTCTTGGATATCGGCCGTCTGCCGCAGCTGCATAATAAAGCTATTTGGAATCGCCAAACCCTTCCGCCTCCTCCCCGGTCAAAGATCATTTGAGATTCGCCCGTCCGCGCCCGGCAGCCCCGCCGGTTTTGGGGTTCCATCCCGCGGGACGCAATCCGAAAAACCGTTCACCCCCAGGCGCCCATCGTCAACGGCCGTTCACCGTGCCATTCACAAGATCACCGGCCAGGAACGCGGGACGAAAAGCCTTTCAAAAAGCTCGACTGCATAGCGGTCGGTCATCCCTGCAATATAATCGCAGACGGCGCGGTCGGCGCCCTCTTTTTCCTCAATCCCCCGGTAAAAGGGCGGCAGTTCTGCCGGGCGTTTGACAAAATGGGCGTAGAGAACCTTTACGATCTCCTCCGCCTTGCCCTCTTCCGCCTTTGCGACGGGGCTTTTATATACCTGTTCAAACATAAAATCCCGCAGCCTGCTGTGGGCGTCCCAAACCGCCGGATCCATCCGGATTTCATCTGAGCTGCTGCGGATCACCGAATGGATCACGGTCGAAATCCGCTCCGATTTCGTCCGTCCCAATATGTAGGTGCACTGATAGGGGAGATCCGCTGCCGTAAGCACGCCGGCCCGGAGTGCATCCTCGATGTCGTGGTTGATGTACGCCACTTTGTCCGAAAGCTTGACCACACGGCCCTCCAGGGTAGCGGCCACCGCCTTTAGGGAATGGCAGGCGATCCCGTTTTTTACCTCATAGGTCAAGTTCAGCCCTTTTCCATCCTTTTCAAGCGCATGAACCACCCGCACACTGTGGAGTGCATGCCGAAACCCCATTGGGCAGATTTCGTTGAGCGCCCGCTCCCCCGCATGGCCGAACGGCGTATGCCCTAGGTCGTGCCCCAAAGCGATCGCCTCGGTCAAATCCTCGTTGAGCCGAAGGGCTCTGGCAATCGTCCGGGCAATCTGCGCGACCTCGAGGGTGTGGGTTAAACGGGTGCGGTAATGGTCGCCCATCGGGGACAGGAAAACCTGCGTCTTGTGCTTGAGCCGCCGAAAAGAACTGCAATGGATGATCCGGTCGCGGTCGCGGCAAAAATCGGTTCGGACATCGCAGGACGGTTCCGGGCGGAGCCTCCCCCTGGAGCGGGAGGACAGCACCGCATAAGGGCTCAAAATCCGCTGTTCCAGCTCCTCTGCCTGCTCCTTAAACGTCATACTGCACCTCCGCCTAAAATTCGTTTCACTAATATATATACCAGTTTTCCTGCTCTATTACTCTATTTTTGACAAAATTATCTTTGAGACGAAATAATCCCAACGGCGGGGAATTCCCGCTGGTAATTCGCACATCAAGGTTTTACCGGTTTTTGGGTAATAGACCTGCGAGGCGCGTTATACAAAACATGTGGCTCGCGGGTTACCAATGTTGCTATCTACTCTGTTTATGGATCGCGTATCGTCCAGCCGGGGCCACCCGGCGTGCCGCGCGGGATACAAACC
>JAAWBP010000018.1 GCA_022792755.1 Oscillospiraceae bacterium
AGCGCCAGCGAAAAACAATGTTCTCGGGCACCCGTTCGAAATCTTTGATTTCGTTAACGGGTGAGGTTATTATTACGAGCCGAAGGCGAGTAACAAGGTTCCCTCAGCCGTCGCAGGCTCTGCCTGCGTTCACGGCGTGGGGTTCTTATACCACAATTTCATTGCGCCTGGCGCAGTGCGCGGCAAAGCCGCAGGGCGTAAGCCCAAATTGATGATACAATGTTCTCCGAAACACTCAAAATCTTTGATTTTGCAAGTGTTTCGTGAGGTTATTATACCATAGCATACCCATATTTTCAAGTTTTATCGAACAAACGTTCCAAGGGTTGATTTCACACAAAACGTGTGATATAATAAAATTATAACTACACATTTCGTGTGAACAAAGGATGTGAAATCATGACGTCAAAGCTCGTGGAAACCTATTACACCCTGACTGTTCTTCTGCGGGAAGAAATTGCAAAACTGCGCAGCTGTCAAAAACAGGAACCGGAACGGGAGGAATACTACGAAGAAAAAATCTTGATTCTTTATGAAGAATACAACCGTCTTCTGAACGCTTGCTCTCTGTTTTACAACTGCTTCGGGGAGAAATCCATTTGAGCCGAAAAGTTTCTCTCGATCAGCTTGGCTACGTCTTCGATCAGGACCGTCTTTATCCCTTGGAAGAGAATTCTGGGAACGACCTTCAGCTGGAGCAACTCAAAAAAGCGCTGAGCCAGGTTATCCGCAGTCGGCTGACCGCACGGCAGCGGGAAACGCTCTATCTTTACTACTACGAAAAAAAGAAGATCACCGAAATCGCCACGTTGCAAAAGGTCAATAAATCTACCGTTTCACGCACCCTGGCCCGCGCGCGCATCAACATCAAACGCTATCTGGAATTTTACAGCCTGCGGTAAGCGCCGCCGTGGTCAATCAGGGCCGAAGCGCAGCTGTGATGGGGAGCATCTTTGCAGTTAATCCTTTTTCGGCCTTTGCCTTAAAGATGAATCGTCATAAGCTAAAATGAAGCAGGCCGCCGGCTATTAAGCTGACGGCCTGTTTTATTATCATCGGATGGTCACACCGGTATAGTAATGGGTCAAAATCTGCTGATAGCTGTACCCTTCCTTGACCGCATAATAATGCGCACCCCATTGGCTCATCCCCACTCCATGGCCATACCCATAGGTGGTAAAGACGATCTGATCCCCATTGACGGAAACATCGAATTTCGCGCTTTTCAGCGCCGGGAGCCCTGACTGCCGGAGGATAATCGTCTGGACATACCGCCCGGTGATCTTATAGGTCTTTCCGTTGTATGTAAAGGTGCTCTGCCCGCCTATGGTCATATCGCCGTTATAACCCCCTGCGGTGTGAGAAACGACTTTAAACCAATCCTCGGGATTTCCAGCAAGCTCGATCCCCGCGTTCTGTTTGACCATATTCCGCACCTGTTCGACCGTATAAACCGTTTGGCTGCCCCAGTTCGGATCATGGGAATCATGCGCGCTTTCGACCGAAACCAGGTAAGGCAGATACCCGCCCCAGACATCGGCGGAGGACTCTGTCCGCCCCGCTGTCGAAGCACAGTAGGTGGCGTCGATCACCCGGCCGTTGTAATAGATCATCTGGCTCGACACCGACTCGACCAGCGACTGGATTCGCGCCGAAGGGGCTCTGACATATACCACCGGTGCTTTCCCGATGCTGTTCTGATACTTGATGTAGCTGTGGGTCGCGACCGCCTGCGCCTTGAGCGCCTCATCGTCCATTCTGCCGTCCATCTCCATGGCGACGATCCGCGGGAGGATGTCGTTCACCGCATACGCGCCTACCGACGGTTCGCTCGAAATTTTTACGATCAGCGTCTCTCCGGTGGGGACATCCTCCCCCGAAGAGGTGGGAGTACTCGACGAGGAAGGAGGAGGGGCAACGGACGACGGGATCGACACGGTGGAAGATCCCGGTTCGGCGATCGGGGGCGGCGCAGTAACCGACGACGGCGGTGCAGAAGAAGACGCGGAAGAGGAGACGGAAGAATCCGGCTCGCTGCTCTGTGAAGAGCTCTCGGTCGTCTCATCGGAGGAACTGCTCAAAAAGCTGTCCGGGATATCGACCACTTCATTTTCCACCATCCCGAGCTGCCCGGAAGAGGATTGATGATCGGGGGGGTTGACGATCGAAACCGACCCCGCGGCAAAATAGGACGTCACCGTAAAGGCGGAAAGAAGCACCGTTCCCGCCATCACACACGCCAGCAATTTGCGCAGCAATTCCCTCTCCCCTTTCTTAAAACAACCCGGTTTTCCCTGAAAATCAGGGTGCATAAAAAACATAATTTTCATCCCAGGGGCGGTAAACTCCGCCCAGCTTATCGATATAATTCTGGGGCAGGTACTGGCTGGAGTTGGCCCTTGCGGCCGACACATCCACCTGTGCGCTCTCACCCGGGCGGACCATCCTGGCCAGCAAGACCAGCCGGCTGTCGTCAAAGCTGTTATCGCAGGTCGACAGCATCAAAAGCCGGTCGCCGGAACGGACATCCACCCCGGTGGTAAAGAAAGAGCGCTGCATGGCCTTGTTGAGCTGAGAAAAAAATTCCGCTTCGCTTTTGCTTCCATACCATGTATGATACGCAAAGGAATCGTCGAGCCCCATATCGGCGTTTGTAAAAAACAAACCGAGGATTTTCCAGTCGTAGTCGGCATAAACCGTGTTGAAGCTGACCACCGGGTGTTCCTTGTAATACGCCACATCCTTGTAACGGACGAGATCGTGGAACATCCGCCCGCTGTTGAGGTTATGCCCGTAGACGATCAGATTTTCGGACATGGAATCCACAGAAAAATCGCAGCTGCAATCTAAAAAAGGCGCGCCCGCACTGCTGTAACCGTCATAGAAGGTGTGGTGGAGGTAATAATCGTTGTCGGCCGCCTGGACGACCGGGTAGTCGATCCCCGTCCCGTCAATCTTCAGCCAGCCGCAGATTTTCTGGTTGATCTGGTACAGGGCGCTGAACTGTTCCCGATAGCCCGCAGGAAGCGGGAGGAGCTCCTCTGCAGGCGGCAGATCGGAAGAAACGGCGCTGCCGTTTTCACCCATCAGGCTTTTGATGCTCGAATACTCCTCGTTCACCATAAAATCCTTGATGTAATAATCCGCCAAAAGCCAGCCGCTTACCACAAATGCGGCCGCGCAGACCAAAAAGACCAGCTTTGTGACAACGGTTTTTACCCTGTCCCCTTTCCAGGGGAACAGCCATTTCAAAACACGCAGAAGAAGAGGCAGCCTATTGCCCTCCTGCCCCGAAGCCGCTTCGGTTCGATTCAGATCCACAGGCGCGCTCCTCCCTCACAGCAGCAGCCGGCGAACCATGTCGAGCGCATTCATCGCAGACGCCATCCTGATTTGCTCCCGCTCGTTTTTCCGCCCGTAGCCGAGGCGGAACCGCTTTGTTTGGGTTTCCCCCATCTTGGACGCCACCGAAATATAGACGGTACCGACCGGCTTTTCCTCACTGCCGCCGCCAGGCCCGGCAATCCCGGTGATGCCGACGCCGATATCGGCGCCGCTCAGCCGCAGAACGCCCTCCGCCATAGCGGCCGCCACCTGCTCGCTGACCGCGCCGTACCGCTCCAGCAGCTCCTGCGGCACGTGGAGCAGCTCGTGCTTGATCCGGTTGGCATAGCTGACAACTCCGCATTCGAACACCTCGGACGAACCGGGGATCGAGGTGATTTTTTGAGCGAGAAGCCCGCCGGTGCAGCTTTCCGCCGTGGCAACCTTGAGCCCCTTTTCCCGGAGCAGCGGCACCACGACCTCCTCGAGGCTGCCGACGTCTTCGCCGTAAACAGTATCCCCCAAAATCGAATAGAGCTCATCGACAACCGGCTGGAGCATTTCGGCCGCTTTCTCCTCCGTATCCGCTTTGGCGGTCAGCCGAACCAGCACCTCGCTCTGCTTTGCATAGAGCGCCGCGGTGGGGTTTTCCCCCGCCAGCATCGCCCCAAGCTTCACCTCCGCCAGAGACTCTCCGACCCCGAACACCCGAAAGCTGCGGGAAACCAGTACCGCATCGGAGAAACCGGACAGATAGGGATACGCCTGTTCTTCAAACATCGGGACCAGCTCGCTCGGCGGCCCCGGGAGGAGCAGGACGACCTTCCCGTCCTTTTCAACCGCCATCCCGGGCGCCGTCCCACGGTCGTTCTGAAAAATCACGGCACCGTCCGGCACCATCGACTGTTTGATGTTGTTGTCGGTCATTTCACGCCCGATCCGCTCAAAAAAGGCGCTCATCCGCCGGAGCGCTTCGGCGTCCTGATGGAGCGGGAGGCCGAGCACCTCACAGACCGTCTCTTTGGTCAGATCGTCCTCCGTCGGCCCGAGGCCGCCCGAGAGGATGACGATATCGCTCCGCCCGACCGCCTGCTCGATGACAAAACGGAGACGGGCAGGATTGTCCCCCACGCTCGTGTGGTAAAAAACGTTGATCCCAAGCTGTGCAAGCTTCTGGGAGAGGTATTGTGAATGGGTGTTGACAATATCCCCCAGGATGATTTCGGTGCCGACTGCGATCAGCTCCGCATTTTTACTCATAAGTCTCCCTCTTTCTATCGGTTCATATCGATTCTTTTCAGCCGGATGCCTTCGACCGCCCTTTCGAGCAGCGGCTCAAAGTCGTAGAGCGCCTCGGCTTCGAGGATCTGCGAGAGCTGCGGCCTCGTTTTCGGGTGCTTCGGCGTAAAGACGGTGCAGCAGTCTTCGTAAGGCTGGATCGATGTTTCAAAGGTGTCGATCTTCCTGGAAACCTCGATAATCTCGTTTTTGTCCATCCCGATCAAGGGGCGAAAAACCGGCATATCGCAGACGGCGTCGGTGCAGGCGAGCGCCCCGATGGTCTGGCTCGCAACCTGGCCGACGCTTTCCCCGGTGATCAGCGCCTGCATCCCGTTTTCCTTCGCGAGCCGCAGGGCGATCTTCATCATCATCCGCCGCATGATCAAGGTGAAAAGCTCCTCCGGGCAGTTTTTCCGGATTTCCTCCTGAATTTCGGTGAATGGGACGATATAGAGCGGGATCCTCCCCATATATTCACACATCTTTTCGCAGAGGTTTTCGACCTTCTGGAGGGCGCGGTCGCTGGTATAGGGCGGCGAGATAAAGTGAACCGCCGAAACCTCGATCCCCCGTTTGGCCATCATATAGCCGGCGACCGGGCTGTCGATCCCACCCGAGATCAGCAAAAGCGCTTTCCCGCTCGACCCGATCGGCATCCCGCCCGCGCCCTCATGCTTTTTGGCATGGATATAGGCGCCGAAGTCACGGATCTCCACCGTGACGATCACATCCGGATTCTGGACATTCACCTTCAGGTTGTGGAAGCGGGACAGCAGGATGCCGCCGAGCTGTGCGCAGAGCTCGGGGGACGTCATGGGAAAGCTCTTGTCCGCCCGCTTCGCCTCGACCTTAAACGTATGTACTAAGGGAAGCAGATCGCTCAAGTATTCCACTGCTCCCTCCGCGATTTTGTCAAAGCGCTTTTCGGTCATCCGCGCTTTGGACAGGGCGGCGATGCCGAAAACCTTTTTCAGCCGCTCCAGCGCCTCGTCGGCATCGTAATCGTCCGCGGCCGGCTTGACGTAGATGGTGGACTGGGCCTTTTGGATCGTCACCTTTCCCAAGTCCTCGATCCGCCGCCGGATGTTTTTAACCAGGATATTTTCAAAGGTCGATTTGTTCAAGCCCTTAAGCGCGATCTCGCCGTCTTTTATCAGTAAAATTTCCCTCATTAAATCCTCCGCTGCTGATAATTATAAAATGAATTCTCCTCTGCGCCCTTTGGCGACGGAACATCTCAAATGAAAGAGCCAAACAAAATCGCTCGCATCAGTTTGTGCGGATCAGGCTGGACAAGCCTTCCCTCAGGCCGTCTGCCAGCCGGGCGATGTCCTCCCGCTCCGTGTAAGCCCCGAAGCTGACCCGCAGTGCCGTGTCGGCGCGGGCATCCGAGAGGCCGAGCGCATCCAGGACGTGGCTCTTCGCCCCTTTCGCACAGGCGGAACCGCTGGAAACGAAAACGCCCCTGCTTTCGAGGAAGTGGAGCATGATCTCGGAGCGGATCCCTTTGACAGAAAAATTCGTAATATAAGGGACGCCGCCCGCCGGGGAGTTGACGGAAACCTCGGGGATTTCCTCAAGCCGCCTGAACAGCTCCCCTTGCAGGGCTTCAAAGCGGGAGAGCAGCTCCTTCTGCTGGGGAAGATACCAGTTGACCGCCGCCGCAAAAGCCGCAATCAGCGGCACGCTCTCCGTCCCCGGGCGGATCCCTTTTTCCTGCCCGCCACCAAACAGCAGGGGAGACACTTTGACGCCCTTTCTGATATAGAGCGCCCCCACCCCTTTCGGGGCGTACAGCTTATGCCCACTGACACTGAGAAGGTCTGGGGCGGCGGTGCGGATCGAAAAGGGGAGTTTGAAAGCACCCTGCACCGCGTCGATGTGGATCAAGGTATCAGGGTTTTTCCGCCGCACCGCCCGGATGATTTCCTCCACCGGGTAACGCGTCCCCACCTCGTTGTTGACGAGCATGACCGAGATGAGGGCGGTGCGGTCGTCCACCGCGTCGAAAAACTGCTCGGCGCGATAGCTGCCGGTTTCGTCCGGCGCCAGGAAAACCGTTTCATACCCCCGCTTTTGCAACTCGGCAAACGGGCCCAACACCGCGGCGTGCTCCACCATCGTTGTTATGATCCTCTTCCCTTTCCGGGGATTTGCCGCAAGGCTTCCGAAAATGGCGATGTTGTTGCTCTCCGTCGCAGAGCCGGTGAAAAACAGGCTTTGCTCCTCGCAGCCAAGTGCTTTTGCAAGGGTGCGGCGGGCGGCGGACACGATATTTTCAGCCTCCATACCGAGCCGGTAAAGGGAGGACGGGTTTCCAAAATCCCGGTTCATCGCGTCCAGGCAGGCTTCCGCAGCGGCGGCGCAGACCGGCGTGGTCGCGCTGTAATCCAAATAGCTTTCGGTCAATCCATTCCACTCCATGCGTTTCATCTCCCAACAGTATACTACATTTTCCGGACAAAATCCAGTTTTGCCGCAGCCCGGATAAATAAACTTTTTTCGGAAAAAATACCATAAACCTATGAAATCATCATACCCGAAAGGCGGAATTTTATTATGAATCTGCATTGTTCCAAACGAGCGCTGGTGAGGATCATCACCTTTATCACTGCGCTGGTCGCCGTACTGGCGATCCTGTTCGGTTTGAACTATTCTGAAAACCAGTCCCACAGACGGGTGCGGGAGCACACCTACCTGCAATCGGTCGAAGATTTATACACCTATCTCAGCAGCATCGACAGCACCTTGACAAAAGGCGCTTACTGCGCTTCTCCCGAGATGCTCTCCACCCTTTCCTCCCTTCTCTGGCGGGATGCGGGCTTCGCCAAAAACAGCCTTGCCGCCCTTCCGATCGACTACTTCGAGCTGGGAAATACCTACAAGTTCATCTCGCAGGTTGGGGATTTTGCCGTAAACCTTTCCAAAAGGGTCTCGCGGGGGGAAAAGATGAGCGAAGAGGATGCTCAGACCCTTCAGACGATGAAGCAATACTCCACCGACCTTCTGGGGAGTATCTACGTTTTGCAGGAAATCGTCCGCCAGGGACAGCTCAACTACGACAAAGTCACAACAGAAATGTCTCAGTACAACGGGGAGCAGAACTTCATCAACTTTGGGGACGGTTTCAAGGATTTTGAAGACTCCCTGGGAGAATTCCCCTCCCTGATTTACGACGGCCCCTTTTCCGACCATATCCTCCAAAAAGAGCCGCTGATGCTCAAAGGGCAGAATGAGGTCAGCCGGGAACAGGCGCGGGCAGTTGCGGCAAAGGCGGCCGGCCTGCCGGAAAGCGAGCTGAAGGATGCGGGGGATGAAGAGGGGAAGATGCCCTCCTACTGCTTTACAAACGCAAACGGAACCGCCGACATCGCCGTGACGAAGTCGGGTGGGTTCGTCGCCTACTTCACCGCCTTCCGTACGGTGGAGGAAGAAAAGCTATCCGCTGAGGAAGGGATCGAAAAGGCGAAGGAATATCTCAAAGAGCAGGGCATCTCCTCCGTCGAGACGAGCTACTACGAAATTTCGGATCACATCATAACCGTCAACTTCGCCTACCAGAAGGACAACATCACCTACTACCCCGATTTGATCAAAGTGGCGGTCGCGTTGGACAACGGCGAAGTCGTCAGCTTCCACCAGCGGGGATACCTTTCCAACCACCAGGAGCGCACTGCCCAGGTGCCGAAGATCACACAGGAGGAGGCCGCAAAAAAATTGAGCTCCCTGCTGACGGCCGAAGGGTGCAAGCTCGCCGTCATCCCGACACAGGGGCTCAACGAGGTGTTCTGCTACGAATTTTCCTGTAAAGGGCAAAGCGGCGAGGATATCCTTGTCTACCTCAACGCCGAGACCGGGGCCGAAGAACAGATCCTCATCCTGCTCATCGGCGAAAACGGGACACTGACCGTCTAGCAGGAACCGCCCTCCGGGGCCTGCCGGAACAGCTCCCGCACCAGCTGCCGAAGCCCGTGGTGCTCCGGCGCCGACAGCTGCGGGTCGTTTGAGAGCAGCTCCTCCGCGAGTTCGCGCGCCTGCGTCAAAAGCCGGGTGTCCTGCACCAGATCGGCGATCTTCAGCCGCGGGAGGCCGTGCTGCCGCTCCCCGAAGAAGTCCCCCGGCCCGCGGAGCTTTAAATCCTCCTCCGCGATGACAAAGCCATCCGACGTGCGGCACATCGCCTCCAGCCGCCTGCGGTTTTCCTCCCCGCGGTGGCTGGAAACCAGGATGCAGAAGGACTGTTCCGCCCCGCGCCCAACCCGGCCGCGAAGCTGGTGGAGCTGGGACAGGCCGAACCGTTCCGCATTTTCAATCAACATCACACTCGCGTTCGGCACGTCGATGCCGACCTCGACCACCGTGGTGGCAATCAGTGCCTGAAGCCTGCCGGAAGCGAAGTCCTCCATGACCTTCTGCTTCTCGGCAGGCTTTTGTCTGCCGTGGAGGACACCAACCACATACCCGGGCAGGTAGTCCCGCTCAACCTTTTTCCGGTATTCCTCCACCGACGAAAGCCGCAGCTCTTCATTTTCCTCGATCAGCGGGCAGATCAAAAAGGCCTGGCGGCCGGCATCGAGCTGTTTTGCGATAAACCGGTAAGCCCTCTCCCGCTTGGATTCACCGATGCGGTAGGTTTCCACCGGCTTCCGCCCCTTGGGAAGCTCGTCCAGCACCGAGATATCGAGATCCCCATAGATCATCAGCGCAAGCGTCCGCGGGATCGGCGTGGCGGACATGACCAAAACATGGGGATGCTCCCCCTTCCGGACGAGCTTCGCACGCTGGGCCACTCCAAAGCGATGCTGTTCATCCGTCACCACAAAGCCCAGATTCCGGAACGCCGTGCTCTCTTGGAGCAGCGCATGGGTTCCCACTGCAAGCGGGACACTCCCGCTCGCAAGCGCTTCCCGCGCCTCCGCCTTCTGCTTGGCTGTCATCGAGCCGGTCAGCAGGACTGTTTTACAGCCAAGCGGGCTGAGGAGCGCAGAAAGGGTTTCGGCGTGCTGTTTTGCCAAAAGCTCGGTCGGCGCCATCAACACCGACTGGTATCCCACCCGCCAGGCGGCGTAGATCAAGGCGGCGGCGACCATCGTTTTCCCGGAGCCGACGTCGCCCTGGAGCAGGCGGTTCATTGGAAAACCGCTTTTAAAATCTTCCAGCCCCTCCGCAATACAACGCTTCTGCGCCCCTGTCAGTTCAAAGGGCAGGGAGGAGAAAAGCGGAGAAAAATCAGGCGCCGGAATCAAAACCGAAGTCTCCCGCCGGCCGCGGCGCTTTAACTGAGACATCCCAAGCTGAAGGGTCAGGAATTCCTCAAAAGCGAGCCGGCGCTTCGCCTCCTCCTGCGCAAGGTGAGAAGGGGGGAAATGGATGTTATGGAACGCCTCTGTCAAGCCGCAGAGCCGGTACCGCTTCCGGATTTCCAATGGCAGAGGCTCCCCTCTCCAGCCCTCTAAAAGAAAGAGCGCCTGTTCCATATTGGTGCAGATCATCTTGTTGGTCAGCCCCTCGGTCAGCGGATAGACCGGCTGCATCGCCGCGCCGGGAACCACGCGGAGGATCTGCGGGGAATTCATCTCCCGCCGCAGGAGATTCCCTGTGACCTTGCCGTAAAAAAAGTAGCTTTCCCCCTCCTTCAGCGCCTCGGCCGCGAACCGGGCGTTAAAGATCGTGACTGTCAAGTCGGCCGTGTCGTCGGTCACAAAGATTTTAAACAGGGACAGCCCCTTGCGGATCCGCTGTTCCCGCCCCTTTTTGAAGACCCGGGCTTTGACCACCCATGTCTCCCCCGGAACGGCGTCTATGATTGCGGCGGGCGCGCTGTAATCGATATAATCCCTCGGATAATGGCGCAGCAGGGAATAGACGTCGGTGATCCCGAGACGGGCGTAACATTCCGCCCGCTTTTCACCAACGCCTTTTAAAAAGCGAATCTCCCGTTTCAGCAAATCCTGTTCCATTCCGACCGTCATAGGAACCAGCCCTATCAAGCCGCCGCAAACGGCGGCTGCTCCGCTCCGGTCCCGCTCCCTTCGGTTTATTTTTGCCCGCCTCCACCAGTGAAAGGCGGCACTCCCGCACGCGAACCCTTTTATACGAGAAACGGCGGAGGCAAACCGCCCCCGCCCTGCTTACCGGTAAACCGGATTACTCCACCGAAACGATATAATAATAAACCGGCTGGCCCCCGTTTACCATATTGATCTGAACATGGTTCCCGAACCGGTCTTCCAGCGCCTTGAGTGCCTCCTCCGCCTGGAAATCGGAAACACTGCTCCCATAGATCACTGTGACGAAGCTACTGTCTCCTTTGAGCATCCGCTTGGTCAGCTTGAGGAGAGCCTTCTGGACATCCTTTTCGGTAAAGGAAAGCTTTCCGTTGTCCAGCCCCAGAATTTCCCCTGCCTTTATGCTGTGCCCATCGTATTCGGAATCCCGGGCGGCAAAGGTGATCTGCCCGGAAGAGACGTGGTCGATCGCCTTGGTCATATTGACCTGGTTCTCCTTGACGTCTGCCGACGGGTCAAAGGCGAGCATCGCAGAAAGTCCCTGCGGGATGGTGCGGGTCTGGAGGACGCAGACCTTCCGGTCGGCGAGAGGAATCGCCTGTTCCGCCGCCATGATGATGTTTTTATTGTTCGGCAGGACAAACACCGTCTTCGCCGGGGTGGAGTGGATCGCCTCCAGAATGTCCTCAGTGCTCGGATTCATGGTCTGCCCGCCGGTGACGACCTGGTTGACCCCGAGGTCGGTGAACAAAGCGTGGAGTCCCTCCCCCGCGGCCACCGCGACAAAGCCGAACTCGGTCTCCTCATCGACCGGCTGATACCGCGCAGAACGCCCAGCCTGCTTTGCGTCATAGGCTTTGTGTTCGTGCTGCTCCCGCATATTTTCAATTTTGATGTTGGTCAGCATCCCGAACTTAATCCCAGCCTGAACCGCAAGCCCGGGGTCGTTGCTGTGGACATGGACCTTGATAATATCGTCGTCGTCGACCACGACGACACAGTCGCCGATCGTTTCGAGATAGGCGCGGAGCTTGAGCGGATCGGGACAGTCTGCATCCTTCCCGACGATATATTCGGTGCAGTAGGTGAAGGTGATCTCCCCGTCATAGGCGGCGGCAGCACTGACCGGCTGCGCGGGCTTGGAATCATCCGAGCCGTCTTCCTTTTCAATCATGACGCCGTCGCGGATCACGCTGAGCATCCCCTCTAAAATATAGACAAACCCCTGCCCACCGGCGTCGACCACCCCAGCTTTTTTCAAAACGGGCAGAAGCTCCGGCGTCTGCTCCAGCGCGGCTTTCGCTTCCTCCAGAACCGCCTCGAAGACCGCGGCGGGCTCCTTTGTGGACTTTGAAGCCTGCCCCGCCTTTTCAGCGGCCATCCTGGAAACGGTTAGGATCGTCCCCTCAGTGGGCTTCATCACCGCCTTATAAGCGGCTTTCACGCCCGCATCCAGCGCAAGGGCGATATCTGCGCCGTCCGCATCCGTTTTTCCTTTCATCCCGGCGGCAAAGCCCCGGAACAACAGGGAGGTGATCACCCCTGAATTCCCTCTGGCGCCCCGCAGAAGGGAACTGGCGGCGACGTCGGCGACCTTGGAAACCGTCACATCGTCCTTTAAACGCGACAATTCCTGTACAGCCGCGTTGACCGTCATCGACATATTGGTGCCGGTATCGCCGTCCGGAACCGGGAAAACATTCAGCTCATCGACGCTCTGTTTATGATTCGTGATGTGGTTCGCACCGGAAATCATGGCGTCACGCAACTGAAACCCTTTTATCATTTATGATTGCATCCCTTTCTGCGGTTTTCTGTTTCGAACAGATGCCGCCCTTTTACTGTGTTTTCATCCCGTCGACAAAGACATTGACCCGGGATACCGGGAAGCCGGTGATCTCCTCGACTGTGTACTGGACTTTATTCATGATGCTTTTTACAATCGCCGCAACATTCGTCCCATAGGTCACGATGATGTGCAGCTCGATCATCAGCTTGGATTTCTGGTACCGGATCCGCACCCCCTGATTTTTGGGAGTTGCCCGCATCATCCGGTTAAAAAGGCCCTGGGACGTGCTCGACGCCGACATCCCGGCAACGCCGAAGCACTCGGAAACGGCGCCGCTGACCAGGTTCGCCAAAAACTCATGAGAAATATGAATGGTTCCAAGATGGTTTTCGATCCTTATCATAGCGTTTCCTCCTAACAGCCTGTCAAAATCCGCCCGCCGCACTGCAAAGACGGCCTTAGACCAATCTATGCTCTTTCGACAAAAATTGCCATCCGAAAAAGCTTTTTTCTGCTTTTTAATATTTCTAGTTTAATGCAAAACCCGTCCGCTGTCAAGAAGAGAGCGTCCGTGCCCGGGCTGGGCGCGGCGCACCCTGCACCGGGAGTCCCTGGGCAGGGCAATTCGGCGGCGAACCGCTATGGGCCTTTCATCCCCGGCGTTCTCGTCAATCTTTAGGTTTTCGTGCTGTGAGGCGTGTTGAATCAAGTTAGGTACAAAGTGGAGTACCTCCACAGGTGTTTCGCAAATCAACGTTTTGCCAATTTTAGGTCAGCCGTCTTGCAAGGCGCGTGATACAAATTAACGAAAAAAGTATCTCGTGGGTTACCAATCCCGCTCTTGGCACGACTTATGAATCGCGCTTGGGCCAGCCCGGCCACGGGCAGGCCTTGAATCAGCACGGTAAATATGATAAAATCGGGACGGTAAACAAAAGCTGCGGAAAAAGATCGTCATCGACCGAAAGGAATCGCTATGAAGCTGATTATTACCGATGTGAACCCTTTTAACCTCTCTGTAGAAGGAGATTATAAGGTTATAAAACCACAGGGGGCAATCCATCATTGCGTCGGATGCTTTGGATGCTGGGTCAAAACGCCGGGGAAATGTGTGATCCACGACGGTTATGAAGGCACCGGGATCGTCATGGGCAGATGCACCGAGCTGATCCTCGTCAGCCGGTGCTGCTACGGCAGTGTAAGCCCCTTTGTGAAGACGGTGCAGGACCGGGCAATTTCCTATATCCACCCGGATTTTGTACTGCGCAAGGGGGAGATGCATCATAAGCGAAGGTATCAAAACACGCTCTCGCTGTCGGCGCATTTTTACGGCGAAGCGATTACAGAGGATGAAAAAGAAACGGCGCGGAACCTCATTGCGGCAAACGCGGACAATTACGACGGCGTGGTCAAGGACGTCTGTTTTTATGGGACAAAAGAAGAATTGGAGCGGGTTGTTTTATGAGAATTGCGTTGATGAATGGGAGTCCAAAATCCGGCGGCAGCAGCGCCAGCAGTTCCCTTTTGGCGGATTTAAAGCCCCGCCTTTCCGGGGAAGTGGACGCCATAGAGATCGGCCTGCACGGCCCTGCCGTTTCGCAGGAGCAGCTCGAGGCGTTGGGAAACACGGATGCATGGGTGTTCTCCTGCCCGCTTTATGTGGACGGCCTCCCCGCGCATCTGCTCTCCTGCCTCGTCCAGCTGGAACAGGCCGGTTGGCAGCACCGCGGGATCCGCATTTACGGCATCGTGAACTGCGGCTTTTATGAAGGGATCCAGGCCGAGTCTGCATTGGCACTTTTACGGAATTGGTGCGCAAAGGCCGGGTTCGTTTGGTGCGGCGGCATCGGCGTCGGCGGCGGGGGCGGGCTCGGCCAGATGCCGGAAGCAAGGAACGGCCACGGCCCGAAAGGGCCGATTGACAAGGCGCTCGTAGAACTGGCGGACAAAATCCTCCGGTGCGAAACGCAGGAAAACGTATATGTGTCAGTCGCTTTTCCCAGGTTTTTATATAAAGCGGCGGCACAGATGGGATGGCGCTGGACGATCAAAGCAAACGGGGGAAAGGCAAAGGATTTAGGCAAACAGCCGGATTAAAACGGTTGGGGTCGAAAAACGCCTGAACTCATGTTATAATAAGGTAAACCTACCCTCGATTGACAAGAGCAGACATGGTTTTGCAGGACGGTGCGGAGTGCCTCCGCCGGCAGACGCAATCCGCAGATGGTGCAAATAACTGCGTTGTTAACCCACGAGGCGCCTCGCAGGACTGAAACTTAAAAATAGGTAAAACGCCGGTGTGCGAATCACCCGCAGGGGTACCCTGCCCCGCGAGGCGCCTCGCGGGGTTGTAACCTGAAGGCCAATGAAAACCTCTGGGTGCGTATTGTCCTGCCGGGGTCACCCGGCTTTGAAGTTCTGGGGCGTGTTTGCCTTTGTCAATCGAGGGTATGTCAATTTATGCCATGGGGTTGTAAGGAGGTTAAATATGAACGCGCTTACAAAAAAGCACATTATCGTTGCGGTGATTTTGGCAGTCCTAGGGATTGTCACGGTTTTGCTCCTCTTGCAGGCTATGAAAGGGAATCCGATCAGCACTTGTATTTTTGAGGAAGATGGAACCGAATACACCGGCGATTATTATCAAATGGACGATGCAGCCCTCACGCTGGAGGATGGAACGGAGCTTCAGCTGGAGCTGATCACCTATTTCCCAGAGCAGAAGGAACTGCAATTCGGGTTTTCTCTGCCGGAGGCGGATGAATTAAAGAACAAAGAGCCTTTTAAAATGGAACTGCTGAACCTCGCCGAATCGGCAGATAGCCCCATCACGAAAGAACCGTTCTATATTTCGGAGCTGCGCGACGGGCGGTATCATTATAGGGCGGTCTTCCGCGATGCACAGATCGATGTAGAGCGCTCTCCCGATTTGACTTTGAGGATTAAAAGCACGGAAGGAACGCCGTTGTCCTCCGAAGTTTTTATCACTGCCAAAACGCTGTTCACGGCGAAACCGTTCAGTCAGATCGACAGCTCCACCCTGTTTAGAGCGACTTTGGGCAGCGGCGAAGAGGAGCCTTCCTCAAAAGAAGCAGCATAATGGAAAGTTATAAATCGAGGGGGTTCTTAAAGAACTCCCTTGATTTTTATTGTTAAAAAAGCAGTTGTTTATCTTGCTTAAAAAAATAATAAAAACAGAATTTTATTATTGAAAACAACAGCTCTATATGTTATGATACAAGTAAATAAGGTTGGAGGTGATCCTGTGAAAAAAGAAAGAGCAGAAACAGGCACTGCAAGCCGTTTCACCAACTTCTGGTACTACTATTGGAAATTTATTCTAATCGGCCTTGCGGTAATCGTTGTCGGGACAATCTTGATCGTAAATTTCGTGGTGAAGCCGGTCGATGTGCGGATCGCCGTTTTCAGCCGGAACGCTTCCCAGCTCAATCTCGGGAAAATCCAGGGGGCTTTCCTCGACTATGTGCCGGACCGAAACGGCGATGGAACGATCTCCCTCGAAATCCTCAACCACTCCCCCGCCGTCGAAGAGGAAGCATTTACAGACGGGCGGATCGGCGCGGTCCAAAATTCCGACACCTATCTTTACCTGATCGATGCAAAACTGTTCCAGGAACTCCAAGCCCTTCCGGAGGGCGAGAACATCCCGGAGGGCTTTGCGGATCTCAAGCTCAAAAGTCCCAACTGTATCTATCTGGAAAACAACGGGTATAACGTCATCGGTTCCCCGTTCCAGGAGGCGCTCGGCATCAGCAAAGAGGATGCGGACACGTATTTCCCGGATGGGTTATATCTCGTCCTGCGCGGGCCGGTGACGGTCTACAGTCCGGAAACGGACGGACAGACTGTAAAATCCGACTACCCGGCGGCCGAAGCGTTCGCTTTGAACATCCTGAAGGGGACGCCGGAAAAGCGCGGCTGAACCGGTTTGCAGGACGTATCATTTCACCATTTGCGGGCATTGAAAAAGCCTCCGCATATGCGGAGGCTTTTTCATCTTTGATCCAATGCAGTTCGGTTTCAACCGTCATCAACGGTTTTCGCAATCGGCTGTTTTTTCGCTTTATCCTTTTCGGCCTCCAGCTCCTTTTCGGTTGCCCGCCGGACTAAGCATTCGCCGCATTCCTCAGCGTAGCGGCGGAGCATCCGCTCCATTTCATACCGCGCCATCTCTTTTCTGTGCTGTTCCCGTTTTCTGTCAATTTTCATCTTCTCGTTCCTCTACTCGATATGTAACATCCTGATTGTTTTTGTCCATCCCGCAGACGATCCCATCCTGCTCTTCGAGCAGATATAGGTCGTCGTTTTCATAAATGACGGCATAAGCCTCTCCCGCTCTCCAAATCGTCCTCCGGTTTGGGCTTGTGAGTTCCTCGATCATCACAATTTCCTTTTTCATATACTTCCCCTTATTTAAATTTAATATATTATTTTCTTTTTATAAAAACAACCTGTCCATGTCAATCGGCCTCCGAATAAAAATACTGTTTAAATTCTTGATACAGCCTGATTTCCCGAAGAAGGCGGCCATGATCCTCCG
>JAAWBP010000001.1 GCA_022792755.1 Oscillospiraceae bacterium
ATGAGTTTTATCCCTGGTATATGGTGACCCGCTCCCCGAGCGAGTACAGCATTGTAACGCAGAAACGGGATTTCAGCCTTAAGAGGTCGAGACCGGGGGAAACCGCCATCCGGATGGCGGGCCCCTGCTACCTGACCAGCGATGTGAGCAGGGAACTCAAGAAGGCGCTTTCCGAAAAGGTGGGAGACAACCGGTATTTTATGGATTTTTGGGAGAGCGTGCTCTTCGACCTGCCGGGTATAAAGATTTACGCGAACCTGGCTGACGAGGACAGCTTTCGGGAAATCAACACCTTTGAGGATTTCCGCGACCTGGAAAGCGAGTCGGCGGTTTTCCACTCGGAGGTGCTCAAGCTGGTTTCCGAGATCCTGCATGTCCGAAGGAGCGAGATCGTCCGGATAGAGACGCTGAAAAAGGGGATGACAAACCGTTCCTTTAAATTCTCCTGCGGCGGGAGAGAATATATCATGAGGATTCCGGGCGAGGGGAGCCAGAAGCTGATCAACCGCCGCCATGAGTTCGAGGTCTATCAAAAACTGGACGGGCTGGACATTGCCGACCATGTCGTCTATATCTCCCCGGATCAGGGCTACAAGCTGACCGAGTTCTGGCCGGACGCCAGGGTCTGCGACGTCAATTCGGAGGAGGACGTCGCCCTCTGTATGGCGGCACTCCGGCGGTTCCACCGCTGTGCGCTCCAAGTGGGGCACACCTTCGACCTGTTTGGGGAAATCCAAAAGTATGAGGATTACCTCGAGGGAACGCCCTCGGTTTTTGAGGACTACGAGGAGACAAAGCGCCGTGTTTTTTCCCTGAAACGGTATATCGATTCGGTGGAAAAAGAATTCTGCCTCACCCATATCGACGCCGTCCCGGACAACTTCCTCTTTGCAGAGGGCGGGATCAAGCTGATCGACTGGGAGTACGCGGGGATGCAGGATCCGCATGTGGACATCGCCATGTTCGCCATCTATGCCATGTATGACGCCCCGCGGATCGAGCGGCTGATCGACAGCTATTTTACAGAAGGCTGCGATGAACCAACCCGGATCAAAATCTGGTGTTATATCGCCGCCTGCGGGCTTTTGTGGAGCAACTGGTGCGAATTTAAGCGGAAAAACGGGGTGGAATTCGGCCAGTATGCATTGCAGCAGTACCGTTACGCAAAGGACTATTACAGAAAAGTAAAGGAAAGGCTGGGGGATTTTCTTGAGTGAGATCAAAAGGGCCGTCATCATGGCGGCTGGATTTGGGAGCCGGCTGCGCCCGCTGACCTTGGCGACGCCAAAGCCGTTGATCCGGGTTCAGGGGAAGGTGATCATCGAGCGGATGATCGAAGCCCTGCTCCAAAACGGGATGGAAGAAATCGTGGTCGTGGTCGGGTACAAAAAGGAGGCGTTTGCCTACCTTGCAGAACGGTATCGGGAGGTCTCCCTGGTCGAAAACCCTTACTACAACAGCTGCAACAATATTTCCTCCCTCTATGCCGCCCGGGAATTTCTCTGCAGCGCGGTGGTTGCCGAGGCGGATCTGATCGTTGAAAACAGCGGCATCTTTGAAAATTCGGTCGATCTGTCCGGTTATCTGGCTGTGAAGAATCCGCATCCGGCGGAATGGTCGCTCAGAACGGAGAACGGGGTCATCACGGCGTGCAGCATGGAAGGGGGAGCCGGAGACCACCAGCTGCTCGGAATCTCCAAATGGAACGAATCCGACGGGGAGAAGCTCAAAAATCTAGCTGTCGATTACTTTGAAAAACGGAAGATACGGGATATTTACTGGGATCAAATCCCGCTATTTTTGGAAAAAGACCAGTTTACAATGAGGGTTTACGAGATTTCTCCGCAGGACGTGACCGAAATTGACACACCCGAAGACCTCATCAAGCTAGATCGAAGCTATACCGATTATTTTAAGGAGGTGCGGCAATGAAAAAGAAAGAAAACTCTTTGGCAAAAGAGATCGACTGGACGGCGACCATCGTCCCGCTCATCGGCCTGCTGGTGATCTGCCTGTTCTTCGTCCTCTTTCCGGAGGGCTCCAAAAACACGCTGGACGTGATCCGGGGGTTTCTGGGGAATCAGGGAAGCATCTACTATATGGCCATCGGGCTCGGCGTTTTGATTATTACTGTCGTGATCGGTTTTTCGAAGTATGGGAAAATCCGGCTGGGAAAGACGGAAAAGCCCCAGTTTTCCAATTTCACCTGGGGGACGATGATCTTCACCTCGACCATGGCGGCCGACATCCTGTTCTACTCGCTCTGCGAATGGGCCCTCTACGCGAATGAGCCCTATATCACCGCAAAAGGGGTGCAGGAGTGGGCCTCTACCTATCCGCTCTTCCACTGGGGGCCGATCCCTTGGGGGTTCTATATCGTCCTGGCGGTTGCATTCGGGTTTATGATCCATGTCCGGAACCGGAACAGGCAGAAATTCTCTGAAGCCTGCCGTCCGATCCTGGGTAAAAAGGTGGACGGCCCGCTCGGGAAGGCGATCGACCTGTTTGCCATCTTTGCGCTGCTCGCGGGGACGGCGACGACCTTTTCCCTCGCCACGCCGCTTCTGTCCGCCGCCCTCTGCGCCGTCTTCAATATCCAGCAGTCGCTGGCGCTCACTATCTGCATCCTTTTATTTATCGCGGTAGTTTACACCCTTGCTGTCATTTTTGGGATCAAGGGGATTTCCAAGCTGGCGTCGGTCTGCACCTATCTGTTTTTCGGCCTCCTGCTCTACTTCCTGATCGGGGGCGGGCAGTTTTTCTACATCCTTGAAACGGGGTTTTCCGCGGTCGGCAACCTCGCGCAGAATTTCATAGGGCTGGCCACCTGGCTGGATCCGCTCCGCTTCACCGGCGACGGCGGGGCAGGCTTTGTCCAAAATTGGACGGTCTTTTACTGGGCCTACTGGATGGTGTGGTGCGTGGCCACCCCCTTCTTCATTGGGATCATCAGCAAGGGCAGGACGATCCGAAACGTCGTGTTCGGCGGTTATTTCTGGGGCTTGGCGGGCACCTTTACCTCCTTTATCGTGCTCGGGAATTACGGGTTGTCCCAGCAGATGAAAAACGGGCTGGATATTTCGGGGGCGGTCGCCGAAGGAACCGCGCTGCCGGACGTTATCGTTTCTATCTTTAAAACCCTCCCCGCCTATACGGTTCCGCTGATCCTCTTGGTCGTCACGATGATCGCCTTTTATTCTACGACGTTCGACGCTTTGACCATGGTTGTTTCCTCTTATTCTTATAAAAGGCTGGATGCCGGTCAGGAAGTGGACAAGCGGGTGCGGATTTTCTGGGCGATCCTGTTCATCTTACTACCGATCGCCCTCCTGTTTTCCGAAAGCTCGATGGCGAACCTGCAATCGGTTTCGATCATCGCCGCCTTCCCGATCGGGATCATCGTCATCCTGATTATTGCGAGCTTCTTTAAGGACGCAAACGCTTATCTCAAAGAGGAGCGCGGTGTCCCCACAGCGAAACGAGCGGAGGAAGCGCCGGAACAGGCGGAAAGCTAGAACGCGGCAAAAAAGCGGACCGGCAGGCCGATGCCGTCGGTACAAATTAACCGATGAATGACCGCGGTTTCGTTTGACCGCCGTATCACGATGAAATGAGGGGAAGGCCAGTGAGGAAACATTATATCGACAACCTGCGCAGTTTGACCATTTTGCTGCTCTTTCCAGTGCACACCTTTATGATTTGGAACGATTTCGGTTCCGGGTTTTACATATGGGCCGGGGGAGACAGGCTGCTCAGCACCCTGATCGTGCTGGTAAACCCCTGGTTTATGCCGCTGCTTTTTGTGTTGGCGGGTATGAGCGCTCGCTATGCGCTGGAAAGGCGGGCGGTGAAGGAATTCATCATTCAGAGGTTACAAAAGCTGCTGATCCCGTTCGTCTTCGGCATGATTTTCCTGGTGCCGTTCCAGACCCTGTACGCGAGGAAGTATTTCGACCATTATGAGGGCGGCATCTGGGATAATTTGGGTTATTTTTTTACCCACCTCACCGATTTCAGCGGCTATGACGGCGGGTTTACGCCGGGCCACCTCTGGTTCATCTTGTTCCTGTTTTTGATCTCGATGGCAGCGCTCCTCCTTTTTAAAGTCCTGCCGCGTCAAAAGGTTTCGGATCAGATACAGAAAACGCCGTTTTTACTGCTGCTGTTCCTTTTTGTGCCAGTGTGGGGCGGCTATTACCTCGGGAATTTCGGCGGCTACAGCCTCGGGAAAAATCTGGTGCTGTTCGTGATCGGATATTATTTTATGAGCGATGACCATGTGATGGAGACGCTCGAAAAAAACCTGAAATGGCTCTTTATTCTATGGGCAGCGGGCACGGCCGCGCTGGGTGCACTGTATTACAGCTTCGCCTATTACGGTGATTTGTGGGTCAATTTGATCGGCTGGATTTCAATTTTGTTTCTGCTGGCCGCGGGGAAGAGGTTCTTAAACCGGCAGACAAAGCTTACAGCCTATTTCAGCCGCGCCTCCTATCCGGTCTATCTGCTGCACCAGTCCATTTTGGTGGCACTCGCGTATTATGTGGTGCAGGCGGTTGAAATCACGGCGGTGCAGGCTTTGCTGATCTGTGTTGGAAGCTTTGCTTTGACGGTTTTGGCGTACCATCTGGTCGCAAAAATCCCCATTCTGCGGAAGATGGTCGGAATCAAGTGAGCGAGAATGCAGAACTGACGGTTTTCAAAGTGTTTTGAGAGATGGGAGAATCACCTCTGCGGGCCTGTGCCCAGGCCGGACAATACGCACCCAGAGGTTTTCATTGGCCTTCAGGTTTCAGTCCTGTGAGGCGCATTTTACGAATTATAGGGCAATGTGCCTTGCGGGAAATGAACATTGTAATTTACACCACTTGCGAATCGCGACTGACAGCGGAAGCATTCCGCCCTGCCCGGCCACGGGCGTGGAGGCACTCCGCTTTGCGGCTGGAGCTGCATGGAGAACCCCTGGCGAGAAACACCCCACCGGGATATTTTTCGCCTCTCCTGCGCTTTGTAACGGAAAGGATTTCGCCCTCTGCGGAGGGCGAACCGGGGCGCTGCCCCAGTACCCCGTCGGGTGGCCCCGGTGGGTCCGTGCCCTGACTGGGCAATTTCGCACCCAAACGTTTTACCGGCTTTTGGGTAATAGACCTGCGAGGCGTGTTATACAAAACATGCAGCTCGCGGGTTACGGACTTGCAGGTCATGCACTGCCTAAGTATCGTATTTGCCCTGCCTGGGCACAGGCGTGCCGCGCGGGACACAAATGCTGTTGTTGGTACCACTTACGAATCGCGTATTGTCCTGCCCGGTCACGGGCTGCGGAAGCGTTTCGCCCAGTCCGGGAACGGACCGTGTCTGTGGTTATCGGTCGAGGACGAGGCCGGCAAACGGGAAAACCGCATTCCAACAGCAACCACCCACATGGTCAGTGCCTGCTTGCCGTGGGCGCAGGCTTTTTTAAAATACCGGTCCATGTTGAAGGCGATGCGGGGGAGGTAGCCGGAATCCTCCAACAAGGTAAAGAGCGGAAAGAAGATCGCCATCGGCGGCAGCATGACCGAGACGACCCAGGCCAGCGTCCGGTACATTCCCTCCACAAACAGCCCCTGCACCCAGCCGGGGGCGCCGAGGTACAGGCAGAACTCCGTCAGCCGGTCTTCCACCCAGAACAGCCCGGTGGACAGGAGCTCGGAGGGATAGTTCGCCCCGACGATGGTGATCCAGAAGACGGCGCCGAGCAGAAGGATCATGATGGGGATGCCGGTCGCCTTGGAGGTGAGAATCCGGTCGAGCTTCCGATCCCTGCTGTTGTAGCCGCCGCTCGGGACGGAGACGCAGAGCTGGTAGATTTGCTCCGCGCGTTCTACGATCTTGGAAACGACCAGGTCGCGGAAGGTGTCTTTGGTGATCCCCTTTTCTTTGAGTGCTTCCCAGATTTTAGAAAGAGCGTCTTGGATTGCAGGGTCGTCTGCCAGATCCCGCCCCAAAAATTTCGCGAGGGAAGCTTGCAGTGTTGGATCCAGGTCGAGCAGCTTGAGGCAGACCCAGCGGGGCGGGATCCCTTCCGTTTCGGGCTCGGCCAGGGGGAGGAGCGCTTCGATCGCCCCCTCGATTTCCGGCCCGTAGGCAAGTCGGGGCGGAAAGGTCTTTTGGACGCCGGAAGCGACCTTTTCCACCTCGTCCATCAGTTCCTTCAGCCCTTTTCCGTCTCTGGCGCTGGTGCCGACAACCGGGACGCCGAGCTGGAGAGAGAGTTCGTCGAGATCGATATGGATTTTTTTCTTTTTCGCCTCGTCCAAAAGGTTGACGCAGACCACGGCTTTTTTTGTGATCTCCAGGGTTTGGAGGACAAGGTTCAAGTTCCGCTCCAGGCAGGTGGCGTCGGTGACGACGACTGTGGCATCGGGGGAGCCGAAGCAGATGAAGTCCCGTGCGACCTCCTCCTCGACCGAGCTCGCCATTAAGGAATATGTACCCGGAATGTCCACCATAATAAAGCGCTTTCCGTTGTGAAGATATTCCCCCTGTGCGTTGGAAACGGTCTTTCCCGGCCAGTTTCCGGTGTGCTGTTTCATGCCGGTCAGGGCGTTGAAAACGGTGCTTTTTCCGACATTTGGATTCCCGGCCAGGGCGATCACCCGGTCGTCCGGCCCGCTTTTTTTAATGATGAGTTCAGAGCCGTCCACCGCGGCCCCTGTGGATTTTCTCGTCAATCCCATTGATTATTCACCTCGTCAATCGATAAAACGGCGGGGGCTTTGGATAAACCCCCGCCAAAATGTCACGCTGGGCAGCGGACTAAAATTTTGCTGGCGTCCTCGGTTCGCAGTGCGATGACGGCGCCCCGGATAAAATATGCGACAGGGTCGCCGGAAGGGCTTTTCTGCAAAGCGGTCACCTGGGTTCCTTTCACCAGTCCCAGGTCCAACATCCGGCGGCGCTCCGAGTCGTGCAAGACGAGCTCGGAGACAGTGCCGATCTGGCCGATCGGCAATGTATTTAAAGGCTTTGGAGTATCTTGCGTCATAGTGGTAAAGCTCCTTCTTCGGTATTGTGTGAATCGCGGGAAACAATGTTTCCCTAAGCTAATATATGTGTTTTCGACAGAAAGGGTTACATATACTGTAGCAGGAAGAGGGTGAAAGGATGGGGAAGGAAGCCGAACAGGAATTCTACACCGTTCGGGGTTACCAGCTCCTGGAGCAGCACAGGGCGCATCTGACGCCTTCGCTCGAGGATTACCTCGAAATGATTTGCCGGCGCATCCAGGAAGACGGCTCCGTCAAAGCGGTTGCCCTGGCCGAATGGCTCAACGTTCAGCCGCCCTCTGTCTCCCGGATGCTTCGCCGGCTGGCACAGCTCCAGCTGGTCGAATACCAAAAATACGGTGTAATTACCATGACCGAACAGGGCAGGGAGATCGGGAAATACCTGTTGTGGCGGCACGATACGGTTCACCGGTTCCTCCGCTTGTTGCGGGGCGGCCATGGGCAGGATTCCCTGGAAGAAGCGGAACTCGTCGAACACGGTTTTTCCCGTGAAACGGTGGGCTATCTGTCAAAGCTCACCTGGTTTTTAAAGGAGCATGAGGAAGAATACGCCGCCTTCTTAAAGATGTTCCCTGAAAATAAATAAACAGATCACTCGGAGAAAGGCGGAGCCAAAAACGGCCCCGCCTTTCTCGATATGATGGGAGATAGAAGATGTCTTATTCAGCTGTGCGGATGGAGTCGGTGCGGTAGATAAAACGCACCGCTCCCCCCATGGTCTGGGTGGAATCCGCAAAGGAAGCGTAGTCCTTCGAAACATCCAGCGTCGCGCGCAGGCGGGCAAAAAAGCCGTCGATCTCGTCCCCGAGGACGTTGCTCAGCTTCTGAATCCCCTCCTCGTCGAACTGTTTCAACCCGCCGGAAAGCTGCATGGCTCCCTCTTTGAGCTGGGAAATCCCGTCTGTCAGGGCGCCGCTTCCGTTTTTCAGCTCGTTTGCGCCGTCGGAGAGCCGCTGTGCACCGTCCGCCGCGTCGGAAATCCCGCCGACAAGCGCTGAGGCGCCTTCGTTCAGTTTCCCCGCCCCGGAATTCGCGGCGTCAACCCCCGCCGTGTAGGCAAGCAGACCCTTGTAAAATTCGTTGTAGCTGTCCAGCTGCGTCTTGAGCCCGGTGAGCTGCGCGGAGACGGTTTTCAGGTTTTCCTGGGTCAGCGCTTCGATCTGCTTTTCCGTCTCGGCCTGGATCATCGCCTGAACGCCGGCGGAATTCATCTGCGCTTCGAGCGCCGCGGTGATCGGGGCCGCTGAAGGATTCCCGGCGGCAGCGGCAGCTTCGTAATCCTCCGCAGTCATGGGATTCCCCGCTGCGGCGAGAACCTTGTTCAGAACATTTTTCCGGACGGCGGCTGTAACTTGAGTGCGGATTGCCGCCTCGTTGCTCCGGACGGCGGCGTTTATCTTCTGATAGACCGGATTCTGCCCGGCAGGGGCTTTGATCGAATCCAAAAGGTTTTGCAGGACGCTGGCGTAATTGTCCGGCGTCAGGGCCGGGATCGAAATCCCGGCTTCGGACAGCTGGGAATTCGCCTGGGAGAGAAGGGCGTCAAAGACCTGTTTGGCCCCTGCGTTCAAAGCGGCGCTGTTGGAGCCGAGCTCTTTGAGGCCGTCGGAGAGCTGCGCGATCCCCGCCTGCAATGCGGCGCTCCCGGACTCCAGCGCTTTGGTTCCGTCTGCCAGTTCCCCTGCTCCGGCTGTGAGCTGGTCGATCCCTGCGATCAGCGTTCCCGATCGGTCGAGGAGGGTGGACAGGCCGTCGTAAAGCGCGGAGGAGCCGTTTGTCAGCTGTTCCATCGCCTCCGTGAGCTGATCCATTGAACCTTTGAGCTCTTCCAGACTGTCGGCGTCGCCGAGGTCGATTTCATTGAAAACTTCGTTGGTTGCAAGGGTCAGGGTTGTGGTCAGCTCGAAATCGGTGACGTCTGCGGTGATTTCGACAAAATCTGGGAGGCTGTATTCGCTGTCATCCAGCCTGAGATTTTCAGAAAGTCCCGGCAGGGCGAGCCCGGCCACGACGGTGCGGTCGCCGTCGTTGAGCAGCCTTCCGTTTGAAACCTCGATGTTTTTAAAATGCTCGTTGTCTAGAACCATGCCGGTGAGGATGACGAAGGGGACAGATATCTTTTCCTTTTTCCCGTCGATTTCCACCCATTCATACTGGTTGTTGGTGTAATCGAACCGGATGGCCACTTTACCGCTTTTTCCGGCGAGCTCATCGGGGGAGATCGCCTTTCCATCCAGCGTGTAGCGGATCGAGAGGCTGACCGGCAGCTCTTTCCCGGATTCTCCCCGGGTGTAGAGATCGTTTCCTTCGGTGTTCCAGACCCGCATGTTGTCGCTGTTGATGGTATAGCTTTCATCCCCCTTTACGTTGACGACGCTGTTCAGATCAGCGCCGTCTTCCAGAGTGGCGTTTCCGGCGGGGTTTTTGATCCAGTCGCTGACGATGATTTTTTGAGGACTACCGTCCGCGCCGGCGATTACATAGATCGTTTCGTCCCGGCTTGCCGTCAGATTAGACGTCCCAACGGAAGATTTTGAGGAATTGCCGCTGTCCGGCACCGGGTCATCCGCGCGGTCTGCGTTTGCCCCTGCTGCATAGGCGCTGATCCCTACACAGCTCGAAATGACGGCGATGGAGAGGAGAAAAGCCGTCAGGCGGGCAGGCTTTTTCTTAAAAATGTTCATGATAAAACCTCCGAATCAGTGAGTGAATGGTTCTTCCGGCCTTTGAAGCCCAGGCTGGTGGCACAGATCACCTTGTCGAACAGCATGAAGAGGGCGGGGAGGATCAGCACGACGCAGAGGACGCTGATAACCGCACCGCGGGCCATCAGATGGCAGAGCGCGCTGATCATATCCACATTGGAGTAAAGCGCCACCCCGAAGGTTGCGGCGAAGAGGCCGAGCGCACTGACGGTGACGGATGGGATCGAGGTGGAAAGCGCAATCGAAACAGATTCCCTTTTTCCCAGCCCGGATGCGCGCTCTTTTTTATAGCGGGTCGTCATCAGGATGGCGTAGTCCACCGTTGCGCCGAGCTGGATGGTGCTGATGCAGATCGGCGCGATAAAGGGGAGGGACTGCCCGAGATAATGCGGCAGGCCGAGGTTGATGAAGATCGCAAATTCGATCAGCGCGACCAGGATGACCGGGAGGGTGATGCTCCTTGTGACAAAGGCGATGATGAGGAAGATCAGGACGATCGAAACGGTGTTGACCACCTTGAAATCGGTGTCGGTCACTTCGATCATATCCTTGGTGCAGGGCGCTTCGCCGATGAGCATCCCCTCGCTGTCGTACCGCTTTAGAATGCCGTTGAGGGTGTCGATCTGGCCGTTTACCTCGTCGCTTGCGACCTTGTATTCGGAGTTGACCAGCAAAAGCTTCCAGCGGTCGCTTTGGAGGACGTTTGTCAGGGACTCCGGCAGAATCTCCTCCGGGACGAGGGAGCCGACGACCGAATCGAGCCCGAGGACGTATTTGACGCCGCCGACCTGTTCCATTTCCCGGATCATCGCCTTGCTTTCCTTTTGGGAGAGCCCGGCATCGGTTAAGATCATATGGGTGGAGCCGATATCGAACTTTTCATGGAGCTTTGTGTTGGCGATGACATACTCCATATCCTCCGGCAGGCTTGCGCCGAGATCGTAGTAAACCTCGCTGTTGGTTTTCTCATAGCCGAGGTAGGAGGGGACGAGGAGGACGGCGAAGACCGCCAGAAAGATCGGAAACCGTTTGGTAACCCATCCCGCAACTTTCTGCGTTTTGGGGATCAGGGAGCGATGCGCGGTCTTTTCGAGAAGCCGGTCCAGGCAGAGGATCAGCGCGGGCAGGGTTGTCACACATCCGACAACGCCCAGCAGAACGCCCTTTGCCATGACGATGCCGAGATCCCGCCCGAGGGTGAAGCTCATAAAGCACAGGGCGATGAATCCGGCGATGGTGGTGACGGAGCTTCCGACGACCGATGAGATCGTCTCTTTGATTGCGACGGCCATCGCTGTTTTATGGTTTGGGCTGATCTCCTTCTGCTCACAATAGCTGTGCCAGAGGAAGATCGAGTAGTCCATCGTAACCGCAAGCTGCAGCACCGCGGAGAGCGCCTTGGTCAGGTAAGAAATCTCCCCGAGGAAGTAGTTGGTTCCCATGTTGAGAAGGATCGCCATCCCGATGCTGATTAAGAAGATAAAGGGGATGATCCAGTTGTCCATAAAGAGCATCATCGCGGCGCAGGCGAGCAGCACGGCGATGCCGACATAGACCGGTTCCTCCTGTTCGCAGAGGTCTTTGAGGTCGGTGACCAAGGCCGACATGCCGGAGACGAAGCACTGCTTTCCTGCGATGCTGCGAACCGCCTGAATTGCCTCCATGGTGTCGTCTGAGGAGGTTGAGCTGTCGAAGAAGACCGCCATCATGGTAGCGTTTCCTGCGTTGAAGGCGTCGTAGAACCGGTCCGGCAGCAGCTCCATCGGGACGGAGAGGTCGGCTAAGCTGTCGTACCACAAGACCGTTTCGACATGCTCCGTCTGTTCGATTTTTTCTTTTAAGGCCGCAACGTCCTTTTCCGGCATATCCTCCAGGATGACAAAGGAAAAGGCACCTTTTCCAAAATCGTCCATCAGGATGTTCTGCCCGGCGACGGTGTCCATCTCTTCCGGCAGGTAGGTCAGCATATCGTAGTTGATTCTGGTAAACACCATGCCGAGAACGGAAGGGATTAACAAAACGACGGCGGCCACTAGGATTGCGATGCGGTACTTGACCACCGCTTTTCCAAATTTCATGCCTGTGATTCCTCCTTGTAATCGGTCTCGATGATGACTGCCGGGGGAGTCCGCAGCACCTTGACCGCGCAGACCGCGACAAAGAGATTCAAGATGCCTTCAAAAAGGAACGAAACCCCGATTAAGATCATCATGAAAACGGCTCCGCTGAAGGGCTTGATAATCAGCAGAAGGCCTAAAGCCGCAGTCAGAACGGCGAACAGCGCGATCAGCCCCCACTGCTTGAGTCCGAACCGCTTTGCGTCGACAGCCGTTTGAATTTTGAACAGGCTGTCAGTCAGGATCAGAACCCCGACGGCAAAATGCAGGATCGAGAGCATCCTGCCCGGGAAGAGCAGCATCACCAGTCCGACGAGGACGGATAGGATCCCATAGGCGAGGTCGAACTGGAAGGCAAGCCGGTATAGGTCTTTCGAGAAATAACCGGCAATTTTGACGATTCCGCAGGCAATTAAAAGCCCGCCTGCTGCGTAGCAGAGGGCGGTCGCCGACAGGCCGGGGAAGGCGATCAGCAGGATCCCCGCGGTGCAGAATACCAGAGAGGCTGCAACATATCCCCATTTTGCCGCCCGGATCGTTTTTCCGGTTGTCATGCCTGATCACTCCTTTCGCTGTTATTTTATTCCAGCGGCGCAGGAAAGAAAATGGGCAAAAAAAGAGCAGTGCATAAAATTTATGCACTGCTGATTCAATGACTGTTTTTTAGACACAGGGGCCGATTTGCCTAATTGGCGGAGTATGCACTGCGCTCCAAAGCCTCCCGGATGTTTCCCTCGAACAGGGCCCCGAGGCGGATGATAAACTCTTCCGGATCCTGCTTCATCCCGGTATTCATCCAGTCGAGCGCCATCCCGACGAGGGCCGCTTTATAGAAGTCGGCAATCAGCTCTTTGTCCTCCTCTTTGGCGGGGATATCCGCCGAAAGGCTTTCGACAAACCGGCTCATCACATCTTTGGCGATGCGGTTGAAATACCGTTCGATCGTTTCGCGGCTGATGGAATTGTAAAGGTGATAAGCGGCCCGCTTATTCTCCAGCGCGAATTGGGCCGCGGCGATAAAGGCGTCCTCCCAGGCGTAAAAGCTTCCGTGTTCGCTGATAACCCGCTCGGTTTCCGCCCGCAGGATTTCATCGATCAGGGAAGGGATATCCTCAAAGTGGTAGTAGAAGGTATTACGGTTGATCCCGCAGTCTTCGACGATGTCCTTGATGGTGATTTTATCCAGCGGTTTTTCATTGAGCATTTTTACAAACGATTCGATGATGGCTTTTTTAGTAAAAGACGGCATTGGAAAAGCTCCTCCTCGTGTAAAAGATCGCCGTCCAATATTATGGCACGATTTTTGCCGTCCGTCAACGCGGATTTTATCAGCTCACGGGGCATTTTTACGATGAGGTGGGAGGCTGAGCGGCCATTTCGTACCGGTTCCGATAAAGCTGTTTTGCTTTGAGGGTGCAGGCTGCAACAAAGTCCGCCTTCGCCTCGGTGTAGCCGTCCCTGTTGTACCGGTACTCGTCCCAGAGCTTCAGTTTCAGCGCCTCATATTCCTTGGCAGCTTCGGGGTTTTCGAGCAGATAATCCCGAAAATACAGCTCGTCATGGTCTCCGGCACACCTCAAATGCAGATGAAAAACCCTTTGGGCAAACCCGTTTTCCGTATACCCTTTGTTAAGAGATACCCTGTCCGGGGACTGGCTCATACAAATGTAACCGCTGTTTGTCAGCAGAGCTTTTATCTCCGGCAAATCGCATTCGCGAGGCACTTCGGCAAGGATGTCGATGATGGGCTTCGCCCAGATCGAAGGGATGGCCGTGCTTCCTATGTGGTATATTTTCTCGGCCTGCGGCAGGATCTGTTTTAAATTGGCTGCTTCTTCGGCATACCAATTATTCCAGCAGGCCTGATGTTCTGTCAAAAGAATAGGGAATAGATGCCACAGTTCTTCTAAGCTCATTTCTGAAAGCTTTTTGCCCATGATAGTTCCTCCCGCAAGTGAAATGCTTTATCACTTTGATTTGAACCGAAACTTAAAAAAGGCTGAGCTGTTCCGCCTTCGGGGTTGGTTTGGAGCGCCCTGCTTCCTGCCGCTTGAGCGGGAGCCCTTCTAAGAAGGGGGAGAGGGTGGGCGAACCCGTGAGGATCAGCTCCTCCCGCGCTCGGGTGACGCCCACATAGAAAAGGCGGCGCTCCTCCTCCGGATCGGCGGGACGCCTTGCCGATTCCAGCGGGATGACTCCCTTTTTGACGCCGGCTAAAAAGACGACGGGGAATTCCAGTCCCTTGGAGCCGTGCAGGGTCATCAGCTCAACAGCGCCGGAGCGGTAGTTTTTTCCGGACGCGCGCTTCAGATCACCCTCCTGCCCGATGAGGAGATTCTCCAGCATAGATTTCATGGTTGGATGGAAGACGGCTGTCTGGAGCAGCTTTTCCATCGAAGAGGAAAGCAGTTTTCCCTCTGTCCAGCACTCCAACAGCTTCCGCGGCGGTTCTTTTTGAACCAGTGGAAGGAACGCGGCGATCTTTTCCGCCCAGAGCTCCAGCGCACCCAGCCCTCTGCATTCTTCCTGTAAGGCAACAGGATCCAGCTCGTCCGAACAGCGGAAAAGCTCGAGGGCCCGTTCGGTCAAATCGGCCGGACAGCTCCACAGGCAGCGGAGGGAGAGACGCAGAGAGGGGAGGTCGCGGGGATCGGCCAGGGAGCGGAAGAAAGCCAGCGTCCCCCGCACCTCGTCCTCTTCTAAGTAATCCCCGCGCCCGGTGACGATACAGGGGATGCCGTCGTGGATCAGGCATTTTTCAATTAAATCGGCCTGCCGATGGGTGCGGCAGAGGACGGCGATCTCGGAAAACGAGCGGTAAACCGCCCGCTCCGCTGCGTTTTGGCTTTCCAGCATGTCGATGCCGCCGGTCATCCGGCCGATCTCTTTGGCGATAAAGATTCCCTCGGAAAAGTCGCTGTCCGCTGTCACGAGCCGGACGGTCTCCCCGCTCGGGCGGTTGGGTCGCAAGACCTGCCGGGTTTGGCTTTGAGGCAGGATCGGGTGGGCACAGGAGAGGATTTGCGGCGTAGAACGATAGTTTTCAGCCAGATGGATCACCCGCAGGGCGGGCAGTTCTTCCCGAAGGCGTTTGAAACAGGCTCCGGATGCGCCGCGGAACCCGTAGACCGACTGATCGGGGTCGCCGATCACAAAAAGGCTTTTTCCGCGTTTAGACCATCGGCGGGTCAGATCATACTGCAAGCCGTTGAGATCCTGGAATTCGTCCACCAGAAGATGGGTGAATCCCAGCCTGTGGGCGGCAGGGCGTTCGAGCGCGGCGAGCAGGAGGTCGTCGAAGTCCAGTGCCCCCCAGCCTTTCAACCGGCTGCAATAGGCGGAAACTGCATCCGCGGTTTTGCCGTCCGGCAGGGAAACCCCATTTTTGTAAGAAGAGACCTGCTGCAAAAACTTTCCGGGGGATGCCTTTAGTTCATATTCCCTCAATATGTCAGCCGCCGCATCCAGCGCCTCGGAGCGGCTGATCAGCACCGGAGAGCCGAGCAGCTTCAGGCAGATGGAGTGGAAGGTGCCGACGGTGATCCCGCGCAGGGCAGCCTTTCCGCCGAAACGCTCCTCCAGGCGGCGGCGCATCTCGGCGGCGGCCTGGTTGGTAAAGGTGACAGCGGTGATTTCAGAGGGCTTTGCCCCACCCTGTTCCAGCAGCCAGGCGATCCGCTCGGTCAGGGTTTTGGTCTTGCCGGTGCCGGGGCCGGCGATGACGGCGACAACCGGATCAGGCGCGGTGGCGGCGGCCTCCTGCTCTTGGTTGAGTTGTTCCGGCGCAGGGATGTTTTCCGCCGCGGGAGTTCCTGCTTTGGACTTCCTGTTCGGCAGGTTTTTTTGTTTTGTGGTTCCGCCTGCGGCAGACGCCGGGCCGAACAGGGAAGCTTGTCCGTTCAGCTCCTCGATTTCGGCGGCGTTTAAAAGCGAGATGACGCCGTATTGTCCATCATAGCCGGCTTCCTTCCGCACCCTGCCCTGGCGCAGCCGCCGAATTCCTTCGGCGACGCAGATCCCCGCTTCTGCTTCGATCCGTTCCAGGGGCGCTTCCCGCAGAATGTAGAATTCCGGGCCGATCGAGCGGAGCAGGGAGAAATACAGCCTTTCCGCTTTTTTTCCGGTCGGAGAAACGCTTGTGGAGCCCCCGATCACTTCGGGCAGAGGAACCAGGCTTTCAAAGGGCTTCATCTTCCCGCCAACCCCATCCAAAGGGCGGTCGGCCAGCTCTTCGACCCGATGCTCCACCCCGATGGTGATTTTTTTGCCGCAGACGGGGCAGTGCCCACCATGCCGGACCGTCTCCTCCGGCGTGAGGCAGACGCCGCAGCTGCGGTGCCCGTCCAGGTGGTACTTCCCCTCTTCCGGGAAAAATTCCACCGTCCCGGCAAAGCCGTCCCCGGATTCGATCGCCTGCTTCAATCCCTGATAGGAAAGGGGGGCGTCCAGCAGGTTCGCCTCCCGCCCGAGCTTTGCTGGGGAATGGGCGTCCGAGTTGGAGACCAGCGTGAACCGGTCCAGGGCAGAGACGCGGCGGTTCATCGGCGGATCGGAGGAAAGCCCTGTCTCCAGCGCATGGATATAGGGCGTCAGGTCTTCAAAGCACTCCTCGATTGTCTCGAAGCCAGAGAATGCGCCAAAGAGTGAGAAATGCGGCGTCCAGATGTGGGCCGGGATAAAGACTGCGTCGGGGCAGGTTTCCAGCGTGATTTCGAGCAGATCCCGGCTGTCCAGGCCCAGGATCGGCCGCCCGTCCGAGTGGATGTTGCCGATGGCTTCCAGCTTGTCCGCGAGCATCTTCGCTTCTTCCAGCCCGGGCAGGAGGATCACATTGTGGACTTTGCGGGTTTTTCCGTTCTTTTTATAGATCGAGCTGATCTCCCCGCTGACGACAAACCGGGGGCTCGGGGGATTCCCCGCAGTTTCATCTGGCAGCAGGAGGGATTCCCGCAGCAGATAGGTGCCGTCCCCTGTGGGGAGGAGCTGTTCCTCCATCTCTTTCCGCCAGGCGGGATGGGTGAAATCCCCCGTTCCCAGAAGCTGGAGCCCCTTCCTCCGCCCCCAGAGCTCCAGGTGGGGGAGGTCGCAGTCCCGGCTGGTCGCGCGGGAGTATTTCGAGTGGATGTGCAGATCGGCAAGATACATCGCTGTCCTCCGTTATTTTAATACGATTTTGTAAGCGGCCCCGCCGTCCATCGTGGGGGTGTTTAAGAAAATCGCGCTGTCTTTTTTGACGATGAATTCTGTTTCTTTAGCGTTCAAGTCAATTCCATCGCTTTCAAATTTACGCAGACTCATCGGCCGGTTTGTCTGGATCACCACGGAATCTCTGGAGATTTCCTTGATTTCAAAGGTGATTTCTTCGTACCCTGCGGCGGACGAATGGATGACGCGGCCCTCCTTTACTTCGATTTCCCTGGCTGGCGCTTTGTCGTCGACGCCGCCCTCGCCCCAGGTGGTTTCGATGAAAATCAGGCGGGAAGCGGTTATTCCAGTGGTCGAGACATAGAAAAACAAAGCGGCGCAGACTGCGCAGGCGGATGCCGCGCACACGATCCCGATCATTGTTTTCCTCTTCTTGGTCATTGTTTTTTCTCCTTAACTTGCCGGAACGCCTGTGCCCAAGCCAGGTACGGAGTACCTCCGCCGGTAATTCGCACCCGAACGTTTTGCAGATCAAAAGGTAATTGACCTGCAAGGCGCCTCGCGGGTTACCAACGTTGTTATTGACTCCGCTTGCGGATCGCCATTGACAGCGGAGGCACTCCGCCCTGCGAGACACCTAAGATAAAACAGGTGCAATGTGTCTCGCGGGAAATGAACCTTGTTATTCGCACCGCCTGCGGATCGCGTATTGTTCAGCCGGGATCACCCGGCACGGACGCATTCCGCCAAAAACGAAAGCGGTTCTCTGATCACCATTATAAAGCATGAGCCAGGCGGATGCAATTCAATTCATGCCCAGTTTTTCAGG
>JAAWBP010000019.1 GCA_022792755.1 Oscillospiraceae bacterium
GCAAGGGTGCGCAAAACCAGATAAACGGACGACAAGACCAGCCAAAGCGTGACCAGAATGACAAAAAGCATAAAGAACGCGTTCAGCACGCGATGTTTTTTTCCGGGAGAACTCATAACTACCTCCGAAATTTGTTGTTACCTATATCATTAACCTTTTTTCGAATTTTGTCAAGCGGGCTCGAATGACAAGCTATGCCTTCACCAAAAAAAGCTCCGCGAAAAGCGGAGCTTTTTCAGCGTTACATCATCCGTCGAAACCGTGCGGCAATCAAAGCCTTTATACGTTTTGGATGCAGTGTGCGGGGCATTTCTCAATGCAGATCCCGCAGCTGGTGCATTTGTCGTAGTCAATTACCGCCAGATTGTTCTCAACCCGAATTGCCCCGCTCGGGCAATTTTTTTCACAGAGCCTGCAAGCGATACAGCCCGCTTTGCAGACTGCGCGAACCAGTTTTCCCACATCGTGGTTGCTGCATTTAACGGCAACGCGGTCGATCTGCTTCTTCTGGATAATGATCCCCTTGGGGCAGGCGGCGGCGCACATCATGCAGCCGGTACATTTTTCGTTATCCACTACAGCGATGCCATCCTGAACCGAGATCGCACCGAATTGGCAGGCCTTGACGCAGTCGCCAAAACCCAGGCAGGAGAAACGGCAATCCCCTTCTCCCCCGTAAAACGAGCTGCACGCGGCACAGCTTGGGGTTCCTGCGTAGTCGTACTTGACGCCGGTCGCCTCCGAACAGCCGGAGCAGGAGACGACAGCGGCTTTTTCAACGACATCCTCAGCCGCTTTCCCCATGATCTCAGCGATCTGGGCGGCGGCTTTGTCCGCTCCCGGGACGCAGCGGGTGATAGGGGCGTCATCATTGACAATGCTCGCGGCGTACTCGTCACATCCGGAGTAGCCGCAAACACCGCAGTTGACGCCCGGCAGGGCTTCTCTGACTTTCTCAACCCGTTCATCGGTTTTCACCGCGAAAATTTTCTGCGCAACCGAAAGCAGGAGGCCGGCAAAGAGGCCCAGAACGATAAAAATCAAAATTGGAAGAATGTATACTTCAAACATGAACTGCCTCCGATCGTTTATTGAAACAAACCTTCTACAACCCCGCTGAACCCGACAAAGGAAACCGAGACGATCGCCGCGGCCACCAATGTGATCGGGATGCCCTGAAACGCCTTAGGCACGTTGCAGCTTTCCATCTTCTGCCGCACGCCGGAAAAAAGGATCAGCGCCAGCATAAAGCCGAGGCCCGCGCCCAGCGCATTGACCATCGACTGGCCGAAGCCATATGTATTGTCGATGTTGAGCAGTGTGACGCCCAGCACGGCGCAGTTGGTGGTAATCAGCGGGAGATAGACGCCGAGCGCCTTATAAAGCGGCGGCATGAACTTTTTCAGCAGGATTTCGATCAGCTGCACGAACAGTGCAATGATCAGGATAAACGCAACCGTATTCAGGTAATCCAAGCCGAACGGCGCCAAAAAGAAGGTGTAAATCGGCCAGGTGATCGCAGTCGCCATACACATGACGAAGGTGACGGCAACGCTCATACCGAGGGCGGAATCAATCTTCTTGGAGACGCCCAGGAAGGGGCAGATCCCCATAAACTTGGAAAGGACGAAGTTGTCAACAAGAATCGCGCTGACAAGGATGATCAACATTTCTTTCATTCTTTACCGTCCTCCCCGCTCAGGCTCGCGCAGGCTTCCGCAGAAGGACATCCTTCACAGCCGCCGCAGCCGATCTTTTTCTTCGAGATTTTATATTTTGTAATGATGTTGATGACCGCAATCAAGACCGCAAGGGTGAAAAATCCGCCCGCCGGGGAGACAAACAGCTTCATCGGCTCGATAACCCTTTTGGTCAGTTCGATCCCAAACCATGTCCCGCAGCCGAGGATTTCACGGCAGGTGCCCATCAGGAAAAGCGCGAGGGTGAAACCAAGCCCCATCCCAACGCCGTCCAGCACTGATTTTCCGACGCTGTTTTTGCTGGCGAAAATCTCCGCCCGCGCGAGGATGATGCAGTTGACGGTGATCAGCGAAAGGAAGAGGCCCAAAGCGCTGTACAGGCTCGGGACAAAACGCTGAAGCAAAAACCCAACGATGGTAACAAAACCCGCAATGATGACGATAAAACAGGGGAGCCGGACCGCCTTCGGGATAAAGTTTTTCACCAGCGAAATCACGACGTTGGAGCAGACCAGAACAAAGGTAGTCGCAAGGCCCATTCCCAGCCCGTTGACCGCCATGGTCGTCACCGCCAGGGTCGGGCACATGCCGAGCAGAAGAACGAAAACAGGATTCTCTTTTATGATGCCGTTGAGCAGAATTTTAATTTGATTCATCGTTTCCCGCCTCCTTCACCATTTTACTGACCTCGTCAAAGGAATCAACCGCGAGGTTGACCCCCTCGATAACCGCCTTTGAGGAGATCGTCGCGCCGGAGATCGCAACGATCTCGTTGTCGGCGTTCGCCTTGCCCTTTACGGCGACCAGCGTAGAAGCGGGCTTATCCTGAAACTGGTCTTTGAAATCCGCTTCCGCAACCTGCGTTCCAAGCCCCGGCGTTTCGGAGGATTCCGCAACTTCATAGCCGAGGATCGTGCCGTCCAGCCGGATTCCGACCACCAGCACCAGGCCGGTTTTATACCCTTTTAGTTCTATTTCGAACCCGATCGCATCGTCGCCGTCCGGCAGAATAATGGTGTGAATCCGTTCGTCGAGCCCTTCCGGGACGTCGATCGTCGCAAACTCCTCCGAATTGGAAAAAAGGGTTTGAGACGCTGCAAGCGCTTCATTGCTCAGGTCGCCCACCTGTTCCACTTTCGTGCCGTTATAGGTAAACACCAGCGCGGCGGAAACGATCAGCGTGACAGCAGTCAGTACGACGGTCGGCATTAAAATTTCTTTCCAGGTTTTTTTCACGACGCCTTCCCCTCCTTTACCGGTTTTACCCTGCCGAAGGGTCTGAGCTTTGTCGCCTTGTCAATATACGGCGTTAAAATATTCATCAACAGGATGGCGAAAGAAACGCCCTCCGGATAGGAACCGAAAACGCGGATGACGACGGTCAAAACGCCGCAGCCC
>JAAWBP010000020.1 GCA_022792755.1 Oscillospiraceae bacterium
AAAGAACCGGTTGCGGAGTACCTCCGCCGGTGATTCGCACACCAACGTTCTTCCGGTTTTCAAGTTTTCATCCTGCGAGGTGCCTTGCGGGAAATGAATTTTGTTATTCACACCACCTGCGGATCGCGTATCGTCCAGCCGGGGTCACCCGGCGCGGAGGCACGCCGCACCGTAATACGCAAACGAAGTCCGCATCCTTAAAAAGGGTGCGGACTTCTGGATTGCAGCACTATCATCCGATGCTCGCCGGTCCCCGGTCCTACAAACACGTTCGGTATTTCTTCTTTTATTCCAAGTTAAAATGCTTCGCCAATGCTGCGAGCACTTCCTCCTTTGTGTCATTTTCAAAGTCAGAACGGATATGGGTAAAAAAGCCGGTGTGATACCAGTCAATTTCGATTGGAGGGTGATATAACATCCATGCATTAAAATTTTTCAGAGTGGCATCAGGATCGCGGCACTGTTTAATTTGCTCCATCATAAACCTTTTGTCAGGATCGTCACGCTCAAAAAAACGCGTGGCACAAATGTCAGGCGGATCACAGAGCATAATCGCTACATGGTTGTAGTCAGAAATTTCACGCAATACATCCGGCGGAATGTTTGTATCAACAATGACCTTTTTCCCTTTTGCAGATCGTTCCACCAGCTCCATTATTTCAATTTCAATACACTCTTGTGTCACATGATATGTCCAATTCCAGTGCTCCTCCGGCGTCATATTCAACCATTCTTCCCAACCGCTCATCGTGTCAAAATAGGACAGCGCCGGCTGTTTCCACCGCGACAGCTTCTCCTGCGGAAATGCGTCGTGGAAATTCTCGCCGCAAAACACCATATCATACCGTTCAGCAAGCATTTTCACCATTGTTGATTTCCCTGCACAACTGTGTCCGTTGATGAAATAAACATTGCGCAGGTAATGTTTAATAATATTGTCACTGATTTGTATCTTCATATTCATGAACCTTTTCCAATATCGAAATCAAACCTATGCCGTCATCTCTTCTGACCGACAAAAAACCAAAGGAACCACTTCTAACCGGTTCTTTTCTTGCTGTGCGCTGAAAGACACATTTTAATATTGAATCTATTCGTTCGGAATATCGTTCTGGTTTTCCGTGGATTCTTCCGGCTGGCTCTGCTGCGCCGCCTTTTCCATCTGTTCCCGCTGGTACCGGGCCGCTGCTTCTGCCTGCATTTCCCGCTGCTGGCGGAGGTAATTCAGCTGCACCTCCGATATAGAAGGGTTATTCCGCACGGCGAAGAGGCAGGGGCCGATCGCGTAGCTGACAAAGATGCACAGGATGATCATCAGCGCACAGTTGCGCGGAGAGCGGTCTTTTAAGATCACATAAACCGCCCGCATCAGGAAAACAAAATAGAGAATCGAAAGGGTGCCGATCAACAGCACGGAAAAAATCGTCACCAAAACCGGAGCGACGACGGGGGCGACGGAATCGGGGCTGCTGCCCGGGTGAGGCTGGTAGTAGTTGTAGTAGATCATGAACTGGAAGATGAAATTCAAAATCGCCGGCAGATAGACGGACAGGCCCAGAGACAGCCCCCTGAGGATCGCGTGGAACGTCACGAGGCTGATCCGCCGATGGGTTCTTTTCCCCTCAGCCGAACTGACGACGTCCGACACCTTGCCGAGCAGGTAGAAGTTTAAGATCGGCACCCACGCCAGTCCCGCCGGCTTGATCCCTTGTTTTCTTGCGATGGAGTAGAGGGCGACCGCCAAAAAGACATAGCACACCAAGCTAAGGACGGTGGCGATGACCGTGGAGATGAGCTGAACCATGTTGACTGTGTAGCCGGGCCACAAGGTGACCGTCTGGCCAAAAAAGTCGCTGAAATCATACCTATAAGAAAAATCGTAAAAATCTGGAGCGTACATTGAAGTTCCTCCTTTACTGAGCTGCTGTTTTACTGCTTCTTCCTTCCGCGTGATAACCTGCGATACCGCCTCCGCGAGACACGTTCTATGAAACGGGAAGGATACAAGGCCCTGAGGCACCTTTCGTCTGCGCCTGCAAGTAGGATCAGTATAGCACAGCTCCTCCAAAAATACAAGGGAAAGGCGTTTTAAGCCCGAACACGTTCTATATTAAAACCGCCTTTCCGGCGCAAACGGAGCGAGGGATTTTGCTGAAAGTGCCGCCAGTCATTGGGTGATTTTCAATTCTTTTCCGCCTTTGACGATAAATCCAATGTTGCCGGTGCTGCCGCCTGCGGGGACCGTTCCGTTGTAATCCTTTGAGCTGATCGACAGCGTCGTCCCGCTGACGGAATAGTCCCCGTTCCAGCCGTCCGACAAGGTGACTGCTCCATTAAAGGGGACCGAAATCTGCCACCTGCTGCAATCCGCACCGGAGTGGTTTTCGACCGTCAGGCTGTACTGGAAGAAATGCTCCCCGCCCGACTCCCACTGGTTTTGCGGCTGTACGGTATAACTGACCTTTCCCTCTGGTTTCGCGGTGCTTCCGCCCCCGGAGGATGCCGTATTTCCGCTGCCGGAAGGAGAAGAGGACGGAGGAGGTGCAGGGGAAGGGGCCGGAGCCGGGGCAGTTCCGGCGGAAACAGCCTCCTTTCCGGTCAGCATCCGGTAGAGCCATTTTCCCGAATCGCTCAGGTCGGCTGCTCCAAAGCCGGACGTTTTGCTGCACCCGCTGCGGAGGATGGCGGAGGTTTCCGCCTTGTTCGACAGGTTCCAGGCGACATAGCTCACCCCATTCCGATCCATGAGGTCGACCCACTGATCCGCCTGAGCGGTGTTGATTCCGCCGTTTCCGCTCGCGTCGCAGATCCCGAATTCCGACACGAAGACGGGGAGCCCTTTCCCGATGGCAGCGGCCATGGTGTTCCGCAGCGAATCGGTGTGGGTGGCGGCGTAAAAGTGGAGGGTATACATGATGTTGTCATATTTGGTGATCGGGTTTGCCGCCGCCTGGTCGACATACTGGGACCAGTTGGGCGTCCCAACGAGGATCACTGCATCCTTGTCGTTGGAGCGGATCGTCCCGATCACCTCCTCCGCATAGGCCTTGATTTCATTCCAGCTCGTGCCGCCGTTGGGTTCGTTACAGATTTCGTAGAGGACGTTGTCGTAGTTTTTGTATTTTGCGGACATCTCGGCAAAGAAGTCCTTCGCCTCTTTGAGATGCCGGTTGGGGTTCCCGTCCGAGAGGATATGCCAGTCGATGATGACGTAAAGCCCCTGTGAGGAAGCGCAGGTCACCCCTTTATGGATCAGCTCCTTGAGTGCGTTCTGATCCCCGCCGGAGCAGTAGCCGCCGTATTCTTCGGTGTACATCGCCAGACGGACGACATTCACGTTCCACTCCTGCCGGAGCTGACGGAAACAGCTTTCGTTGATATAATCAGGGTACCAGGCGATGCCGTGGGTGCTGATCCCGCGCAGCTGAACCGTATTCCCATTGCGGTCTGTCAGCCGGGTTCCCCTGACCTGGAGCGCACCCGCGGCCGAGGAGGGAGAACTTGCCGAGGGATTTGCGGGCGCTGCCGAACTCGAACCCGGCGCAGAGGCCGCGCCTTGGGAGGAATCCGGAGCCGATTCGCCGCTTTCCCCCGAAGCGGTGCCGGGCTCCGAGCTTTCCGCTGCGGACTGCTCCGGCTCGGATTCCTGCGGCTGGCTCTCAAGGCTCCGCGGAACGAGAAAATCTCCTTCTATTTCGTCGCCGCATCCCGCTGTGAATAAAAAGAAAAACGCCGCCAGCAGGATACAAATGGCCCGATGATTCCATTTCATAAGGATTCCTCCAAATTTCAAAGTTTTCTCAAGTCGCACACCGATGTTTTACCAATTTTAGGGTGGTTATCCTGCGAGGCACACCCGTGATCGGGAAGAACGATGCGCGCCCTCATGTTTTACTAATTTTGGGATAGTAATCCCATGAGGGCCTTACTCTTTTATGTGGTGTGTCTCACGGGATTTTCACTTAAAGCTAAAAAAAGGCCCGTGCACGAATTGAGGGCGGAGGCACTCCGCAAAAAACCGGCCGGGGAATTCCCCGGCCAGTCCTTTTATGTTGACAAAACCACGATCAGACCAGGCGGCAGGCCCTCTTCAGGGTGTCGACCAGCTCGAAGAGCCAGTCCTTGATCTCCTCCGTGTTCGGGTTCTCCATCCGCCGGTAGGCCGCGACCTTCGCCGTCGGCGGGTAGTTCATCGGCACAAGCTCCCCTGCCTCCAGGATGTTCGCCGCGTATTCGCAGAGCTCCAGCGTCTCCTCCAGCTCCTTCTTCCCGTCGGTGCAGCGGTTGCGACGGGTGTTCTCCATCAGCATGTTCACACGCTTGAGCAGCTCGGTGACATAGTCCTCCTGGTTGACGTCCACCCGGATGATCCCCTCGTCCCGCTTGCGGTAGAAGCCGAAAAGCGCCGCGACGATCGACGGGTCGCGGATGGTGCCGTCGGGGTAGAAAATCCCATGCGCGCGGTTCCACATCCCGTCACCGATCATCAGCTCGAAGAGGTACCAGCCCATGTTGTATTCCTCAAGCATTTCCAGCGTCATATCGTAGGGGTTTCCCCGGCAGAGGCAGCAGGTTTCATTGTTGAGGACAGGTTTGTTGTACTTCTTGCCGAGCGCAACCGCCCGGTCGAAAATGTTCCGCATCCGTCCCCGGGTGGCGGAATAATCGTGGAAGACGATGACGTCGACCAGGTCGGCGGTGCCGGAGGGCTCCGTCTCGAAAATAAAGGTATTGCCCACGCCGATGTCGTGATCCGGGTCTTTCGCTTTGACGTATTTGCAGAAATAGCGGATAATCTCCCAGATTTTCTCCTGCTTTTCCCGCAGTTCTTCCATGTTGGGGCGGGGGCTGAAGGTTTCGAGGTACTCCGGCTCGTCGTCGTACCAGGTGACGAAGTCGTCGTTGTAGCCCGGCTCGTTGGAGATATCCCAGAACAGGAGGCCGGGCTCGTTTCCAACCGCGTCATAGATATCGTCAAAGTACCGCTCTCCCAGCACCCAGCTCGATTTGTCCTCCACCGATTTCGGCAGCGGGAGCAGGCCGCCCTCCTGCGCAGGCGGGTAGTCGGCATCCTCCGGCAGGAAGCAGAAACCGCCGAACCGTCCGGAAAAAATGATCGGGCTCGTCGAAATCCCGTGTTTCCAGGCGGTCTGGACGAAATCCTTCAGGTTCTTTAAAAACAGCTCCTTGTTCCGCGCGTAGTCGACATACCGCAGAAAGATCCGGGCGCTGTTGAGATGGATGCTCTCCGCATACCCCATCTCCCGGTCGACTGTGTCATGGTCGTAGGCTTCGGTCATCCGATCCTTTCCGGAAATGCTGCTTTGAATATAGTTGAATCCCCTGATCTTCGAATAATCCACTGTTTTTTTCATAAAATCTTCCTTTCTGTCGAGGTATAGTTTAACAATAGGGCATTCCCTTCGCCATTTCAAGCTCAACCTGAAAATAGTACATAAAATCGGAATTATTTCAAGGTGTTTCTTAGAAGAATCCACTTGCGTTTTTTGACAAAATCACATAACATAAAATTCGTGACTCTTATGATTCTTTCAATGATCCAGCTTCCATCATAAAAAATAATAGTACAGGGGTTTTAGCAGATGCATGTTTCATTTAAAAAGAGGATCTCGCGGACGGCGCTGGGGGACGACAGGAACAGAAATCTTTACTTTTTTGCGGCAGAGGGCGCCTTTTTTGCGGCGGTCACCTCCTTGGGGAACAACACCAACAACCTGTTTTTGACCCGACTGGGCGCCAGCGACTATCAGCTCAGCCTGATGACTATGTTGGCTCAGGTGCTGAGCATGGTCTGCTTGGTTCCTCTTGCAATTTTTACCGACCGGCTGAAAAATAAGCGGAGTATGGTGACC
>JAAWBP010000021.1 GCA_022792755.1 Oscillospiraceae bacterium
CAATATTTGTTCGATCATCATCAATGCTCCCACAGATCGAGCGCCTCATTTCAAATGCGAGCTGATCCTCACAAATATCAGTAAGAAATTCAATGGTTCCGGCGGATCAAAAAATGAGGCGCGAAAAGACGCGTGTAAACTCGCGTATGGATATCTCAAAGAACACGGCCTGCTCTTCTCTATCCAAAACGAAATCAAAAATCCCAACAGAGCGGAAGCGATCAACCAGCTGGAAACACTGGCCAGGCGGGGGTATTTTTCGATACCGACCTATGGGTTTGAACAAAAGCACAATCGAAACGGCAGCCCGGTTTGGAAATGCGAATGCCACATCAGAGAATACGACACTTATTTTTGTTCAAAGTCCTCCTCTAAAAAGGATGCCAAAAAATCCGCTGCGTATGAGATGCTCAAACACGTGTTGGAAGAATGAGGGGAATGCGCTCTTATCACAGCGAGACATCTAGACAAAAACAATTTTATTAGAAAGGGCGGTATTTGACGAAAAAGGCTGCTTTGCCAGCCTTTTATAGAGTCTGTACCGCATGGTGACAAGGATGAACGATTTTTCGACGCCGCCGGAGCATGTCGGCTTTCAGGCCAAAAAGCTGTTTGGTGAGATGGGAGAGATCATCGACGGATCGATCGCTTATATCGCATTAAACGGCGGCGGGCCGGTGCAGCCCCACACCCATGAACACAACCATCTGTTTATCGTAACACAAGGAGAGGCGAAAATCCTGCTGGGGGACAGAGAAGTGATCTTAAAAAAAGACGAGGCTTATCTCGTCGAGGGAAAGCTGCCCCATTCCGTTTGGAACAACAGCGGCGGAGAAACCGTTATGATCGGTATTTCCATCAAGTAATTTTCCATATTCCATAAAACTCAGCACTTTTCGTCCTGCTTTCTCCCTGTTCATGAACCTCTGCCGAACGAGAATTCTATTGAAAAACAGAAAAAAAGCGTTTATAATGGATAAAAAGACAACTTTAAAGGAGGATGCAACATGCTGGACAAAAAAGTTGCTGAACTGTTGAACGCTCAAATTAACAAGGAATTCTATTCCGCTTACCTGTATCTGGACTTTTCCAATTTTTATTATGACCATGGGTTGGACGGATTTGGGAACTGGTACAAAGTACAGACTCAGGAGGAAAGGGACCACGCACTGCTGTTCATCCAGTATCTCCAGAACAACGGCGAAAAGATCACACTGGAGGCGGTCGACAAACCCGGTATCGCTTTGGTAAACACAAAAGACCCTCTGGTGGAGGGATTAAAGCACGAACAGTACGTCACGAGTTTGATCCATACGATCTACGAGGCAGCCCACCTCGCAAAGGATTTCAGGACGATGCAGTTCCTCGACTGGTTCGTAAAAGAGCAGGGCGAAGAAGAGACAAACGCCGAGGGCCTGATCAAAAAATATGAGCTGTTCGGAGACGACCCGAAGAGCCTCTATATGCTCGATTCGGAGCTGGGCAGCCGGGTCTACTCAGCGCCTTCTTTGGTTCTTTGATCTTTATAGAAAGAGTCTCCATCTGCCTGTCAAAAGACGGGGAATTTCAGAAAAGTTTTTATTGTGCCCGGACAGGCTCATGAAAAGACTATTGCCTGTTTCGGCGGGATCGAGTGATTTTCAAATTAAAAATGCAGCGCTCCGGAAGGAGGCTGCTTTTTTAATAAAGCTTTCCCGCAGTGGGATTGACCGCCGGCAAGCGCCGATCGAAAAGTGGAGGAACGATGAACCGCGTTTTATTTTGGGATTTTGACGGCACCCTCGTCTACTGCCATCATCTCTGGAGCAATTCTGTATTGACAGTCCTACGGGAAAACGGCGTTTCCGCCGCGCTGGACGACGTCCGGCCGCATATGGCCTCCGGCTATCCCTGGGATCTTCCGCAAAGCCATCCGGAACTCAAGGGCGAAGCCTGGTGGCCTTATCTTTACCGGAAGTTTTCAGAGGTTTACCGCGCGTTCGGCCTCTCCCCCACCCTTTCGGAAAAGCTCGGGCCCCGCACCCGGGAGCTTATCCTCGACCCGTCCAGATATTACCTTTATGACGATACTCTGGCGGTGCTGGACGAAGCCGGAAAACGGGGCTGGCGGCAGATCCTGCTTTCCAACAACTACCCCGAGCTGCGGCAGACAATCAGCCGGCTGGGGCTGACGGACTATTTTGCAGATTTTATCATTTCCGGGGAAATCGGCTTGGACAAACCGCAGCCGGAAATTTTTGCGTACGCTGTAAAGGTTGCCGGGCAGCCGGATCAGTGCTATATGATCGGCGACAACCCGCACGCGGATATCGAAGGCGCCGTCCGGTTTGGAATCCCGGCCGTTTTAGTCCACAAGGATTCCCCTTCGCAGGCGCTGTATACTTTTGAGACCTTAACAGAGCTTTTAAAAATCTTATAGCCGGCATAAAATTTATCATCGGAAGAAATCAGCCCATTTCAATCCACACGACGACACAGGAGGAAGAAGATGAACGTTTTAGCAATCAACGGGAGCCCGCACGAAAAAGGCTGTACCTATACTGCGATCAGCCTGGTGGCGGAAGAACTGAAAAAGCAGGGGATCGAAACAGAGATCGTTTCGGTTGGGGTCAAGCCAGTTCAGGGCTGCATCGCCTGCGGAAAATGCAAAGACACAGGGCGCTGTATCTTTGACGACATGGTAAATACCTGCCTTGAGAAGATGGAAAAAGCGGATGGGATCATCATCGGTTCGCCGGTATATTATTCCGGGATTTCAGGGCAGATGAAATCCTTTCTCGACCGCTTCTTTTACGCCGGGCCGGATCTGCGGTTCAAGGTCGGCTTGGCGGTCACCTCCCTGCGGCGTTCCGGCGGAGTGGACACCTATCATCAGCTCAACAATTTTTTTGGCCTCGCTCAGGTGATCACTGTGCCGTCCGTCTACTGGAACGTCATCCACGGAACTTCTCCGGATGAGACGATGCAGGATTTGGAAGGGGTGCAGATGATGCGGACACTCGGCCAAAACATGGCTTGGCTGATGAAAGCGGTCGATCAGGCAAAACAAACCTCTCCCCTTCCGGAACAGGAAAAACGGATTTTTACCAATTTCATCCGTTAGTTGAAACAAGAAGTGAGGCAAAACTTGTGACCACATCAGATAAAAATCAATCCGGGAAGCAGATCACCCGCTCCCTGAATATGAAATACAGCTTGACGCTGGAGGGCCTTTCCGTTGGAATTTGTGCGTCGCTGGCGGCTGTCCTTTACCGGCTCGTTCTGGACTATTCAGAAAAAGGGCTGAACGGCATACTGTCGGCCGCAAAAACCAACTGGTGGATCGCACTGATTTGGATCGCGGCGCTGGTTTTGATGGCTCTGGCGGCTGGTTGGCTCGTCAAAAAAGAGCCGATGATCTCCGGCAGCGGCATCCCGCAGGTAGAAGGCGAAATGTCAGGGCATCTGGATCAGAAATGGTGGCGGGTCATGCTCGGAAAATTTGTCGGCGGCGTGCTCTGCATCTTCGGAGGGCTTTCCCTCGGCAGGGAAGGCCCATCTGTCCAGCTGGGGGCGATGGCGGGAAAAGGGATTTCCAAAGGGTTGAAACGTTCTCCCACCGAAGAGCGTTTCCTCATCGGCTGCGGCGCAAGCGCGGGGCTGTCCGCGGCTTTCAACGCGCCGCTCGCGGGCATTATTTTTGCCATTGAAGAGCTGTATAAAACTTTTTCCGTCCAGGCGCTTCTATCGGTTATGACCGCGTCGATCACAGCCGATTTTATCTCGAAAAATGTTTTCGGCCTCTCCCCGATCTTTCATTTTCACGTTGAGTCGATGATGCCCCTTCAGCATTACTGGCTGATCGTCCTTCTCGGCGCCGCTCTGGGAGTAATGGGAGCGGTTTACAATAAGGTGATCTTGAAATCACAGGAGCTTTACGGAAAAGTAAAATGGCTCAAGCCCCAATTCCGCCTGCTGGTTCCATTCCTTCTCGCCGGTATTTTAGGGTTCCTGATGCCGGAAGTTCTGGGCGGCGGCCATGTGATGATGGATCTGCTCGCAGACGGCAGGCTGATGATCGGCGCCATGCTGGTTCTCTTTCTCGTAAAATTCCTTTTCTCCGCCGTCTGTTTTGGCTCCGGCGCGCCGGGAGGGATCTTTTTTCCGTTGATGGTACTCGGCGCCTATCTGGGCGGCGCCTTCGGTTCCGCCGCAGTCTCATGGCTCGGGCTCGACCCTTCTTTTGTCAACAACTTCATCATTTTGGCCATGGCCGGTTACTTTACCGCGATTGTGCGGGCGCCGATTACCGGGATCGTCCTCGTCTGTGAAATGTCCGGTTCCCTGAACCATCTGCTTTCTTTAGCGGCTGTTTCGATCGTCGCCTACCTGGTTGCGGAAGCGCTCAAATCCACCCCGATTTATGAAAGCTTACTAGAACGGATCCTAAAAAAGCAGGATATTCCCCGGCCTGAACAAGCGGATGGAAAGCGCTCTATTGTAGAAATAGCGGTAGAAGTCGGCTCCCCTTTAGAGCAGTGTGAAATCGGCAGAGCTCTGTGGCCGAAAAACTGCCTTTTGGTGTCGATTCAGCGCGGGAACACGGAAGTAATCCCCAAAGGTGACACAGTACTTTTACCCGGTGACCTATTGGTTGCTTTGACAGACCGGAAAAACCAAACCGAACTTGCCGCTGAACTGGAAAAACTTTGCCGCTGCAAAGAACCATAACCTTTGATTCAAGCCGGATGTGGTATTTTAACAAAATGATGATTCCTTTTTGGCCTTATTACACACCGAAGGGGCGCTTTTAAAAAAGCGCCCCTTCGGTGTGTTTTTATGTATTACGACTGTTTTTCCTCATCCTTTATTTTAAATAGGAACTTCAGAAAACCCGTAAGAAACTTCGGGCTTTTTACTACGACAATTTTCACGATTCATTCCTCCGTTCATACAGCGCATTTTGAGATTCATCTATGAAAAGCATTTCGCTTTACATCCTGCGCGCAGAGCACAGCCCCAAATAAATCAAGGCCACTGCTGCAAGGATCATCAGCAAACGGTACGAACCAAAAGCCAGAGCGAGAATGACAACGCCGACCGCAATCGCGATCAAACCGGGCGGACGTTTACATTCCTTCCGCATGACCTCATCCCCCTGCCGTAACATTTCCTGATGTACTCTCATTATATACGGCAGGGGCAAAAAGTGTTACAGCGATTCTTTCGGCGTTTGAATCACCAGAAGCTTTCCTCCGTTATTTAAGATCTCAGCCTGGGGAGAGATAATTTCATTGCTGACTCCAATCGGATAGGACGAATCCACTCTTGCGTGCTTTAGAGGATATTTCACACCGCGGAGGGTGACATCTGGACAGACGTCGGTAAAAGAAAAAACGGAAAGATAGCACTCCTCCTCTTTCGGAAAAATCAAACGGCCTGTCCCGAGCATCGTGACCCGCGTCCTCCCGCTGAACAGCGTCCCCTGAGCCTGATGATCCAGCAGATAGGACAGAAGCTGAAGGTTCGCCACGGTGTGGTCTAGGCGGCCGCCCAGCATGCCGTAGAGTGAAAACTCCCTCCATCCGCGGGAGAGCGCCGTTTTTATCGCGCTCAACGTGTCGGTATCGTCTTTTTCCGGCAAAAGGCGGATCACCTCGCAGGGATAACTGTCTTCTATTTTGGAGGCAGAATCGAAATCGCCAATGACGAGATCAGGGGAAATTCCAAGCGGCAGCAGATGATCGTAGCCGCCGTCAGCACAGATGACATAATCCCCCTGCTGCGGCCTGGGAAACCACTCGGTGCAAAACGGCGCCGACCCAATAATATAACAAACGCTCATTTGTTTTCCCACTCTTTCATCGATTTAGCTTCCTCATAAAGCTGACAGTAGCTGTGATACCGCGACAGCGGTATTTCCCCCTGTTCAACTGCATGCTTCACCGCACAGCCGCTCTCCGCGGTATGGGAGCAGTCCTGAAACCGGCAATCTCCAAGGAAAGGGAGAAATTCGCGGAAGAGATGCTGGAGTTCCTCCTTTTTGATGGAAGCGTATTGATGCAGCGCGATCGTCGAAAAGCCCGGCGTATCCGCCACATAACCCCCGTCAATGGGGTAAAGCTCCACATGGCGGGTCGTATGCCGCCCACGGCCCAGTTTCTGGCTGATCTGCGAGGTTTCAAACCTATATTCTCCAAATAGGTTGTTGAGCAGGCTTGATTTCCCCACGCCGGAATTCCCCGCCAGGGCAGTGATTTTGCCTTGCAGGTAAGGCGCCAGCACCTTTCCGGAATCCACCTCCATATTGTTGAGGGAGATCGTAATAAATCCCGCTTTGCGATAAATTCCTTCCAGCTCTTCGCCCGCCGATAAATCGACTTTCGTAACAACGATCAGCGGTTCGATCCCCTTAGCTTCGGCGGCAGTCAGAAGCTGGTCCAAATTGAAGAGATTCGGGAGCGGTTCACAGCAGGAAACCACCATGACAAGCTGATCCAGGTTGGCAAGCGGCGGCCGAAGCCATTCGTTCTTTCTGGGAAATATTTCGTCGATCACTCCCTGAAGTTCGCCTGTGCTGCTTATTTTTACCTTGTCTCCAGCTAAAGGTTTGGTGTTTTCCCGGCGAAAGATTCCTTTAGCTTTGCACTCATAGATCAAACCATCTTCGGTTTTTATATAATAAAAGCCGCCGATTCCCTTTAAAATAATCCCTTCCAAGCCATCCATCCTTTCGCAGCAGATAGAACGAATCCTCATCTGAAAACAGATGAGGATCGTTTTTCTAAAAGAAACAAATACGCTTCTATCCTGGTTGCTAAAATCAACTGCAACACGAACCGATTTCTCGGCTTTTTACTCCGCTGCACTGGAAACATTATCTCGATTGCTGCTGCTTATATCACTTCCGCTACTATTACTACTGCTGTTACTGCTTTCACTGTTACTGTTGCTGTTGCTGTTGTCAGAGCTGGTGTTGGGGGGAGCAAAAGAGGTGAAAACATTAGCCTTAGTGGTGACTACCTGGATCGACCCTGTGTCAAAATCGGCATCATACTGTGCAAACAGCTTTTCACCTTCAGATGAACCCTGCGGTGCAACCATAACGCGGACATCATGGGAATCAGTCGCAGGTGCAGTCAAAGAGAATTTATAATTAGAAGTAGCAGAAACATTGACGACATCTGTTTTCTGCTCAACTCCATCCATCAACACCCTAAAGGTAAAGCGCTGGTAAACGTTGGCCGCATTCGTCGGGATATTGACAGTGAAATTCAGCGTTTTATCGTCCGGCACGCCGTTGCTGACTTCGAGGACGACCAAATCGCCCACCCTTGCAGAACTGCCTTCGGCAAGACTTTGCGAAAGAACCGTTCCTTCCGGTTCAGCGCTGTTGATCTCCTGAATTCTGCAACGCAGACCCAAGCCCTTTAATTTAGCTTCCGCAGCATCGCGCATCTCATTGAGCACCTTGGGAACAATAATCGGCTTCTGATCGGCGCCCATGCTGACATAAAGCGTGACAGAAGAACCGGCGTTCACCTGTTCTCCAGCAGCCGGACTGGTTCGAATGACATTGCCTTTAGCCACCGTCGAATCAAACTGCTGCACTATATCCGCTTTTAATCCTTTTTTAGTCAGTGCATCTTCCGCTTCTACCAGTGGTTTGTTGACAACATCCGGCACATCAAGCATGTCGAGTCCGCTGCTGACCGTTACATAAAGGGTCTGCCCTTCTTTGATTTTAATGCCGGCTTTTATTTCCTGGTCGATAATATATCCTGCCTCATATTCCTCAGAATAAGCAGTCGTTTTCTGCTCGATTTTGATTTTGCTGTACTGCGGGTCACTGATCACTTCGGTATAAACCTTCCCCCGCAGATCGGGAACTTCTATCTCCGGCACCTTTTCGAAGATGTCACTGAACCCAAAAATAACGATGCAGACGATGACGGAAACCACTACGAAAGCGGCAGCGACACCGGCGAGAATCGGGATCATATGGGACTTTTTCTCTTTGACTTCCTCATCCTCTTCTGCGTTTTCGGCAGTGACAGCGTCAAAGTACTTGGTCGTGTCATCGTCGCCAAAATATTTATACTCGAATAAGATGCTGGGATTGCGCTTGAATTCATCGATATCGCGCAGCATCTCAGCCGCGCTCTGGTACCGTTTCGCCGGGTCTTTCTGCATTGCACGGACTGTAATTTCCTCGAGCCCTTCCGGAATGGTCGCGTTGATCGCACGCGGCTTGCGGGCAGGCGCCTGCATCTGCATAATCGCGACTGAAACGGCGCTGTCCGCCTCAAACGGCAGCTGGCCGGTCAGCATCTCAAAAAGCATGATGCCGACAGAATAGATATCGGTTTTTTCATCGATTTGATCGCCGCGGGCCTGCTCCGGGCTGATATAATGCACAGAACCGATGGCCTTGTCCGTCATTGTCTTGCTGTCCCCCCGGGCAAACCGCGCAATGCCAAAGTCCATGACTTTGATCGTGCCATCCTGAAGCAGCATGATGTTCTGCGGCTTTACATCCCGGTGGACGATCCCGTTATCATGGGCGTGCTGCAGGGCGCGCAGGATCTGAACAGTAAAATGGATGGCCTCTTTCCAGGTCAGAACCTTCTGCTGTTCGATATACTGCTTCAAAGTAATCCCGGAGATATACTCCATGACAATATACTGAATCCGGTCGCCAAAACTGACATCCACCACGCGGACTATATTCGGGTGAGAAAGCAGTGCAATCGCTTTCGATTCATTTTTAAAGCGCCTTAAGAACTCGCTGTTTTTGGAAAACTCATCTTTCAGAATCTTCACCGCAACGACGCTGCCTTCCAGGATATCGTTCGCTTTGTAAACGTTCGCCATCCCGCCCACGCCGATGAGTTCTGTAATTTCATATCGGCCATCCAGCCGTTTTCCCACATACTTATCCATTCTGTTTTTATCCCTCCATCGCTTATTCGACCAGCAAAACAGCTGTTATATTATCAGGGCCGCCCGCATCGTTGGCAAGGTCGATCAAGCGCCCTGGAACTTCCTCCGGCGGATCTTGTAAAACCGTTTTATAAATCACCGACGGGTCGCAGTTATTGGTGAGGCCGTCGGTACAAATCAGCACCCTATCACCCGGATTCAGAACAGTCTCAAGGTAATCGATGCAAACCTTACTGCCTACCCCGACCGCCCGTGTGATCAAATTTCGCTGAGGGTGGTTTTTGGCGTCTTCGTCGGATATTTTCCCCTGTTCCAAAAGCTCTTGTACCAGGGAGTGGTCCCTCGTCACCTGAGTAAATTCGTTTTTGCTAACGACATACGCCCGGCTGTCTCCAACATGCGCAACGTGGAGGGTTCTTTTTTCCAGCAGCGCTGCAACTGCCGTCGTTCCCATCCCGTCATAGTCGGAATTGCCTTTAGCCGCACTGTAAACCTCACTGTTTGCCGCTGTCACTGCGGTAATCAGCAGATTTCGGATCCTGTTCTGATCAATGTCGTCACGGTAACCGGATTCAATCCGGCCGCAAATCGTATCACACGCCAAACGGCTGGCCACGTTGCCCGCCTTTTCTCCTCCCATACCGTCGCAGACGACAGCGTAAGAAGAGGCTTCTCCCAGCTTTCCAAAGCGGAAGACGTCCTGATTTGTCGGACGAATCCTGCCCGGATCCGTTCTTCCTACAATCATGATAGGATCACCTCTTAACATTCTGGCTGTTTCTCCGCAACTGACCGCAGGCCGCGTGAATATCGGCCCCAAGCGTTCGCCGCACTGTTGTATTGATTCCCATGGAAAGAAGCAGGTTCTGGAACCGAAATACATCTTCCCGCGCCGCCGCCTGATAACCGGCTTCCTCCACCGGATTGACCGGGATCAGGTTCACATGGCAGAGCATTCCGCGAAGGCGGGAGGCGAGTTCCTCCGCATCCCTTTTGCTGTCGTTTACCCCGCGGATCAATGCATATTCAAACGAAATCCTGCGGTGAGTCTCCTCTGCGTAAAAGCGGCAGGCTTTGAGTAATTCATTCATCGAGTATCTGCGGCTGACCGGCATCGTCTTTGAGCGGACCGTATCGTTTGGCGCATGGAGAGAGACTGACAAGGTCAGCCCCAATCGTTTCTCCGCTAAATCGCAGATGCGTTCCACTAAACCGCAGGTGGAAAGGGAAAGATGCCGCAGGCTCAGGTTCATCCCGTTTTCGTCTGAAACCAGCTCCAGAAACCGGAGGACGTTGTCGTAATTGTCCAGCGGCTCGCCGATCCCCATCATAACGACGCTGGATATCTTCCGGCCGCTGTCAAGGGCGGAGCAGTAAATCTGATCCAGCATTTCAGACGGTGTCAGGTTCCTTACAAACCCCGCAATCGTCGAAGCGCAAAAGGTGCAGCCCATTTTGCAGCCGACCTGAGAGGAGATACAGATGCTTGTCCCGTGGCGGTATTCCATCAGCACGCATTCCACAAATTCTCCATCCCGCAGCTCATAAAGGTATTTTACCGTATTATCTATCTGAGAGACAAGCTTTTTTATCATTTTTAGTGAATCTATGTAAAACACACTCTCTAAACGCTGTTGAAACTTAGCGGAAATGTTGGTCATTTCGGAGAAAGAAAAAGCGTGTTTCTGATGGAGCCATTCATAAATCTGTTTTGCACGGAATTTCGGTTCACCCAGCCCGACAATGTGCTGGGTCAATTCCTCTAATGTGAGCGACTTGATATCAATTTTTTCCAAATCATCACTCCACTCGTTTAAACGATGCGAGATAAAATCCGTCCGGCCCTTTTTCCCGCGGAAAAAAGGTCGCCTGAAAACCGTCTGTTTCTGAAAAAGGAAGTTTCGGCAGCGGATCCGGCTCAAAGGCAGGATGGCCCTTTAAAAAGGCCTCCGCCACCTGTTCATTCTCCATCTTTGACAAAGAGCAGGTGGAATAGACAAGCGTTCCGCCGGGCAAAACGTAATTGGCCGCATTTTGAAGGATTTTAAGTTGAACCGACGGTAAATTTGCAAGGGATTCCTTCGGCTTGTACTTGATTTCGGGTTTGCGGCGGATCACCCCCAAACCGGCACAAGGCACGTCACAGAAAACGCAGTCCGCTTCCCCGAGCTCTGGAGCAAACACCGACGCATCCGCCTCTGAAGCAGAAATGTTTTGTATCCCCAGCCGTTTTGCCCCGCTTTCAATCAGGCGAACGCGTTTGGGATGCAGATCGAACGAGGAGACCATTCCGCCCAGAGGGGTCAGTTCCTGCGCAATGGTGAAGCTCTTCCCGCCCGGCGCCGCACAGAGATCGAACAGCCTTGCGGGCTTTTTTGCAGCGGCGACGAGGGCACAAAGCTGAGAGGCAATATCCTGCACATGAAAGAACCCTTCTGCAAACGCCTCACTCCCAACCGGATTCCCCTTCACCACATGGAGGCAATGCTTTAATTCCGGTATTTTTTCAGTTTCAATCCCCTCTTCCCTGAGAAGGGCAATCAATTCCTCGTCGGACACCTTCAAAGGATTAACCCGGAGCGTGACCGGCGGAGGGTTAAGGGAATCCTCCAGAATGGCCTCCATCCGTTCGGCGCCGTAATCCCTTTCATACTGTTCGATCAGCCAGACGGGGCAGGAGTAACGAATGCCGAGCCGCTGTAAAGGCTCATCCGGTTCAGGGCAGGTTCTGCCGTCCCGGATAAACTGGCGGAGGAGCGCGTTGACGAACCCCTTCGCCCCCGGTTTGGCCGCCGCTGCCAGCTTCACACTTTCGTTGACGGCAGCGGATTCCGGCGTATCCAGAAAGAGGAGCTGGTAAAGCCCCATCCACAAAATGATCCGGATTTTCAAATCCAAGCGCTCCAGCGGCTGTTTTGAATAGCAGGACAGGATATAATCGAGGGTCAGCTTCCGTTCGAGCACCCCGTAAAAAAGACGGGAGGCAAACCCCTTGTCCCGGTCGGAAAGGCCGCTTTTTTGAAGGGCTACATCCAGGATGAGGTTCGAATAGCTGCGGTCTTTTTCCAGACGGAGAAGCGAATCCAGAACAACAAATCTCGCGTTTTTCAAGACCATATCACCACGCGGCACCAGGTGCATTCCATCGTTCAACGCCCTCGCGCCGCCTTCCTTTCAATCTATTTTGCACTACCTTCTTCTGTTGGAAAGGGCGATCAGACGGATCAGGTTCGCGACTGCGACCAGCAGCGCCGCCACATAGGTCAGCGCCGCAGCCCTTAAAACCTTTTTGGCGCCGGCCAGCTCCCCTCCCTCGAGAATCCGCTGGGCCTCCAGCGTTTTGACCGCCCGGCGGCTTGCATTAAACTCGACCGGCAGGGTAATCAGCTGAAAGAGGACGACCGCACAGAAGAGAAGGATCCCGACCGTCGTCAGAAGGCTCCAGGACATGACGATCCCCAAAATGGCGAGCGGGATCGCCAGGCTCGAACCGATCTGGGTCACCGGAATAACCGCTTGGCGTATCTTGATCGGAAAATACCCGGTCGAATGCTGAACGGCATGTCCAACCTCATGCGCCGCTACGCCGATTGCCCCGACCGAACTGCTCCCATAGGTGGAGTCGGACAGCCGGACGACATTCGAACGCGGATCGTAGTGATCGGACAAGCTGCCCGAAACCCGTTCAATCCGGACATTGTAGAGACCGTTATCATCAAGAATCTTCCGCGCTATTTCATCGGCCGTGTAGCCTTTGCTGCTGCGGACGGCATTGTACTTTTTAAAGGTGGCGGAGACGTTGATCTGGGCCAGTAAAGCGATCAAGACCGCCGGGATCACCAGAAAAAGATAATAGGTGTCGAAATAAAAATATGGCAAGTTTTTACTCCCCTTTGCCGATAAAATCGCCGGCTGCCAATCTGCGCCCCCGCAAAAAGTCGCCGCCAGACATCCGTTTGGAACCCTCATACTGAACTTCGACCAGCTCGAGCGATCCGGAACCGCAGCCGACAATCATCCGCTTCGAGTCGAGAATCTCCCCCGGCCTGCCGGTGAGGCCGCTGCGGGCGGAGCGGTAAACCTTCAGGCGTTTCCCCTGAAATTCCGTATAGGCACAGGGCCATTCGGACAAGCCGCAGACCAGATGATGCAATTCCTCCGACGGCTTGGTGAAATCAAGCGCCCCCATCTCTTTTGTCAGCATCGGCGCACGGGTTGCAAGCTGGTCATCCTGCGGTTCAGGTCGAAGTTCCCCCGCCTTGAGCTCTGAGACCGTTTTCAAAAGCAGTTCCGCTCCCAGATGGGAAAGACGCTCATACAGCTCGCTCGAGGTCTCATTCTCCCCCACCGGCGTTTCCGCCTTTAAAAGCATATCCCCCGTGTCGAGCCCCTCCGCCATAAACATCGTCGTCACACCGCCTATAGGGTCGCCGTTGAGCACTGTCCACTGGATGGGCGCCGCACCGCGGTACTTCGGAAGGAGCGAACCATGGACGTTGATGCAGCCGTACCGGGGCAGTTCCAGCACTGCTTTGGGCAGGAGCTTTCCGTAAGCGACGACGACGATCAGCTCAGGTTCGAGCGCTTTGAGCTGCTCAAAAGCTTCATCGCTCCGAAGGGTTCCTGGCTGATAAACGGGGATTCCCTTTTCTTCGGCTGCCATCTTCACCGGAGGCGGCTGGAGGCGATGCCCCCTCCCCTTCGGCTTATCCGGCTGAGTAAAGGCAGCGGCGACCGTCTCGCCGGACTCCAAAAGGGCGCTGAGAGACGGGACGGCGAAATCCGGCGTCCCCATAAAAACAATCCTCATCCATGATCCTCCTGTTTTTCCGGCTATTCTTTCTCTTCCACGATTTTTTCGGCGATATCCAGAAACAAAATTCCCTCCAGATGATCCAGCTCATGGCAGAACGCACGGGCCAGTAAATCCTCGCCCTCCCTGGTAAATGTCTTTCCATGGCGGTCCTGTGCCTTGACCGTCACCTTTTTCGGGCGCTTGGTCAGGCCGTATTCACCGGGGCAGGACAGGCAGCCTTCATATTCCTCCTGGCGGCCGCTGCTCGAAACGATCACCGGATTTACAAGCTCAATCAACCCCTCCCCGGCATCGATCACCACGACACGGCGCAGGATCCCAACCTGCGGCGCCGCAAGCCCTACCCCGTCGTTTTGATACATCGTTTCCGCCATATCATCCAAGAGCTCCCAAAGCCGCTCGTCGAATTTCTCTACCGGACGGCATTTCTTTTTCAGGATTTCATCCTCTTTTGTCACAATATTTCGGATGGCCATTTGATTTTCTCTCCATTTCTATCAATTAATTTCCCCATTTATATCGGCAAAAACCGTCACTTTAGAAAAAGCGGGGCGCTCTGCCGTTTTTTCCAGCAGGGAGTGCATCATCGTTTTAAACGCCCGGTTCGCCCTGCACTTGATGACGATCCGATAGCGGTATTTGTTGTTGAGCTTGAGGATATCGGCCTCCACCGGGCCGAGAACCCGCATGGGAACCGTTTTTCCCATATTCTTAGAAAAATCTTTGAGCATTTCCAAAAATTCCAACGCGGCATTTTTGACATCCCTTTCCAAAAGGGCTGCAAACCCTACCACACAGATGTCGCAGAAAGGCGGATAGAGCAGCGCCTTTCGCGCCTCGATCTCATCGTTGTAAAAGGATTCATAATTTTGGTGGGCGGCAAAATTGAGAACCGGATTTTCCGGCGTATAGGTTTGGATGTACGCCCTTCCGGCCTTCTGCCCCCGCCCGCTCCGGCCGACGACCTGCGTGACAAGCGAAAAGGTTCGCTCATTGCTCCGGAAATCGGTCGAATAAAGGAGCTTATCCACCGAAAGCACCCCGACCAAGGTGACGTTTGGAAAGTCGAGCCCTTTTGCAATCATCTGGGTGCCGAGCATGATGTCGTATTCCCCTGCCCCGAACCGCTCAAAAGCCTGTTCGTAGGCAAACCGTGAAAAGGTGGTGTCGGTGTCCATCCGCAGGATGCGCGCGTCGGGGAACAGTTTTGCCACCTCGTCTTCCAGCTTCTGAGTGCCGAGGCCGGTGAGCTTGATGTGATGCCCGCCGCAGTTATGGCAGACAAAATCCTGTTTATGGGAATAACCGCAGTAATGGCACATCATCCGGCCGTTTGCCTTGTGGTAGGTCAGCGCAACGCTGCAGTGCGGGCATAAATCCACCTCCCCGCATTCCATGCAGGCGGCGATCGTATGATATCCGCGGCGGTTTAAAAGCAGGATCGACTGCTCTTTATGCTGTAAATTATAGTAAAGCTCGTCGATTAAGACGTCGCTGAGAATCTCGGATTGATCCGGATGGAGATGCCCCTTCAGGTCGACCAGATAAACATCCGGCAGAAGGGCATCGGAATAGCGGTTTTTCAGCTCGAACAGATGGTATTTCCCCTGCTTTGCACGGTAATAGCTGTCGATCGACGGCGTTGCCGAGGCGAGTAGCAGCAGGGCGTTATGCCGGGCACAGCGGAGCTTTGCAATTTCCCTTGCGTGGTAACGCGGCGAGGATTCCGACTTGTAAGAATACTCCCCCTCCTCGTCCATCACGATCAGCCCGATTTGGTCGCACGGCGCAAAGACAGCACTCCGGGTGCCGACTATGATCCGGGCAGCGCCGCTTTTGATCCTCC
>JAAWBP010000022.1 GCA_022792755.1 Oscillospiraceae bacterium
AATGAGCAGGTCGTCGGTTCAAATCCGACCAGTAGCTCCACACCTGCGGTGAGCAAGTCGCGCACCGCAGGTTTTTTATATCTGAAGCTTTTTCGCCTGCGTTTACAGCAGGGATCTTTTTTGTAACGCAAACCCAGACCAAGCCTGGACGCAATTCGCGTTCGGGCTCTTTTCCTTTTTTAGAGTAAAGTGCTCGCGCTGAAAGCAGGTATCTTTTTTGCAGCGTAAAGCCGGCGGCGGGCAGTCGCGGTTACCCGGGACGCCCTTTCCGATGTTCTAGGGTGTATTTGCCCTTGTCAACCAAGGGCACGTTGTACGAAGCATATACTCGTGGGCTTCCAATACTTGTTACGAATGACGTCTGCGGTCTGGCCTGGTCACAGGCTGGAAAAAAGCGACGGGGAACCCCCGCTGGTAATTCGCACACCAACGTTTTTCCAGTTTTCAAGTTTCAGTCCTGCGAGGTACTTTGTACAAACTACCTGCCTCGCGGGTTACAAACCGATCAGTCCGGTACTACCTGTGAATCGCGATTGCCGGCGGAGACACTCCGCCCTGCGAGGTGGGCTGTAAAAAATATGTACCTCGCGGGTTACGGACTTATAGGTCTGTACTACCTAAGTATCGCGTTTGTCTTGCCTGGTCACGGGCCGCGTTCGGATTTTTACAAAATGATATCCGTCCAAGGGGGCGACCCTATTTTTTCTGAGAACCGTTGACAAAACGACGATCATGTCGCATAATTAAAACGACAACATTGTCGTTTTAAGGAGGGTTCATCGTGGAATTCATTTTAAGGAAGTGGAAAACAGAGGATGCCGAAGTAATTGCAAAAGCCGCAAATAACCCCAAGATTGCGGCAAACCTGCGGAACACCTTTCCCTCCCCCTATTCGTTAGAGGATGCAAAGTGGTTTGTAGGCGACTGTATTTCAAAAGAAGGCGATGGCCAGATCACTCGCGCGATCGAAGTGGAAGGAAAGGCGGCTGGGAGCATCGGAATCTTTATGAAGGACGACGTCTATGAAAAATCAGCCGAACTGGGGTACTGGCTCTCGGAGGAATACTGGCGGCAGGGCATCACCTCAAAGGCAGTGCGGATGATCTGCAAAGAGGCATTTGCCGCCTTCGGCCTGACCCGCATCTTTGCCGAACCGTTTGACTGCAACATCGGCTCGAGAGGCGTATTGGAGAAGGCGGGATTCATCTATGAGGGGACAATGCGCAACGGGATTTTCAAAAACGGCGAAATCCATTCCTACTGCGTTTATTCCCTGCTGCGGGAGGAGATGAACTGGTAAGATGGGAGACAAGGCGGAAAGAACCCGTGAGAAGATCAAAAAAGCGGCGTACTTCCTATTTGCCGAAAAAGGGTTCAAAGAAGTGACCATGACCGACCTCTGCGAAAAAACAGGGCTGAGCAGAGGGGGGTTATACCGTCATTATTCCGGGACAGGGGAAATTTTTTCCGAGATTTTGTCGGAAGAATCCGTAATCTTCGACCGAATTGAGGAGAAAGAAAGTGCCGAAGCGATTTTGGAAGACCTGCTAGGGGCGATCCAGCGCGAAATCATGGAGAGAGAGCGTTCCCTGAGCCTCGCCATCTACGAATACGCCAGCCTCGGAAACGAGGAGCTCTTGATCCGCATCAACGAGCGGGCAAAGCGGCGCTGGATCAAGCTGATAGAATATGGAATGAAAACAAGCGAATTCAAGCGGGTCGATTCTGAGCAGGTTTCAGAACTGATCCTCTACTACTACCAAGGCCTTCGGATGTGGTCCCGCGTCGTCCCCTTTCATCTACAGACGGCGGAGCACTATACCGATACCGTCCGGCAGCTCCTGCTGAACCGCTAGCGATGTATCCGGAATCTCCCGCTGTAAAAGCGGAAGAACAGGGACAAATATTTTTGGGAAAGAAAGAGGCGGAGGAAACACGACATGCTACTGTCCTGTTTGTTCTGATAGAATGATTTTGGAGGTGAATGGAATGGAACTGGTTCGTGTGACGATGGAAAACATTGAAAAAGAGCATATCTGCTGCGCGATCTCCAACGACCGGGATGCGCAGGTGATGAGCAAAAAGGCCTGGCTGAAAGAGCGTTTTGCCGAGGGACTGGTGTTCTTAAAGGGTGATGTGCGCGGCAAATGCTTTATCGAATACCTCCCCGCCGAATCCGCCTGGCTCCCGGTTGAGGCGGACGGCTACATGGCAATCGATTGCTTCTGGGTGTCGGGGCAATTCAAAGGGAAGGGCAATTCCAACCTGCTTTTAGAGGAGTGTATCCGCGACAGCAAAGAAAAGGGGAAGCTCGGCCTTTGCATATTGTCTTCGGCAAAAAAGCTCCCCTTCCTTTCCGACCCGGGCTATTTGAAATACAAGGGGTTTCAGACCGCCGACACAGCGGAGCCGTTTTTTGAGCTGCTCTACCTGCCTTTTACGCCGGAGGCGGCGAAACCCTGCTTCAAGCCGCAGGCGAAGCATCCGCAGACCGACGGCAGCGGGTTTGTGCTGTATTATACGAATCAATGCCCCTTCAATGCAAAATATGTACCGCTTATAGAGGAAACAGCCAAAGGGAAAGGGATTCCCTTTCAAAGCATTCATCTCGACAGCAGGGAAAAAGCGCAGAACGCGCCTGCCGCGGCCACCATCTCGGCATTATTCTACAACGGCAGATTCCTCACCAATGAAATTCTCTCCCCGCCAAAATTTGAAAAGCTTGCGGAAAAACTAATGAAGGAGCCCGGAGATGAAGCTTGACCGAATGATCGGCATCCTGTCGATCCTGCTACAGCAGGAGAAGGTGACAGCCCCCTACCTCGCAGAAAAGTTCGAGGTCTCCCGCCGCACCATCAGCCGGGATATCGAGGCGCTTTGTATGGCGGGAATCCCGCTGGCGACGACGCCGGGCCAGAACGGCGGCATCTCGATTATGGAGGGGTATAAAATTGACCGCACCCTGCTCAGCAGGTCGGATATGCAGGCCATTTTGGCAGGGCTCCGGAGCTTAGACAGCGTGAGCGGCACCAGGCGGTATGCCCAGCTGATGGAGAAGCTGTCGGCGGGAGCGTCCAGCCTGCTTGCGGGAGATACCCATATTTTGATCGACCTCTCCTCCTGGTATAAAGCCTCCCTGTCCCCCAAAATCGAACTGCTGCACGGCGCAATCCTCTCGGCGCATCGGGTTTCTTTTACCTATTTTGCGCCGAAGGGAGAATCCGGAAGAACCGTCGAACCTTACGACCTGATTTTCCAGTGGTCGAGCTGGTACCTGTGGGGATGGTGCAGCAATCGGGAGGATTTCCGGCTGTTCAAGCTCAACCGCATGACCGGCCTGAAGCTGGAAAAGCCCTTTCAAAAGCGCCCGGCGCCGCTGCCGGATCTGTCGCCGGAGCGGGTGTTTCCCAACGTCTACCAGGTAAAAGCGAAGATACGGCCGGAATTCAAGTGGCGGCTGGTGGAGGAATACGGCCCGGACAGCTTTGTGGAGCAGCCGGACAGGAGCCTGCTCTTTTCCACCGGATTCACGGACCGGGAGAACCTCATCTGCTGGATCGCCTCCTTTGGAGAAGGGGCGGAGCTTTTGGAGCCGGTGGAATTCCGGCAGGAGATGCTTAAGTTTGCGGAGGGAATCCGGAAAATTTACCTTGAACCATGACACACAGCTGTCGCCTTTCTTTTGATAGAATGGGAACATCAAAAGAAAAGGTGGTCTAATTTTATGAAATATGAAATTGTCACGCTGGAAGAAAAAATCGCCGTGGGCGTGTCTGCGCGGACAAGTAATGCTTCTCCTGATATGGGGGCTGTCATCGGCGGGATGTGGAACCGCTTTTACAATGCGGGCATTTACACCTCCATAACCGACAAGGTAAACGAAAAAGCATTGGGGATTTACACCGACTATACAGGAGACGAAAAAGCGGCTTACACCGCAATGGCTGCCTATGAGACAGCAAAGGAGCCGCAGGGAGAAGGATTTGCCGTCTGCCGGATTCCCGCCGGACGATATGCCAAATTTGTCGTCCACGGAGATATGGTAAAGGCCGTAGCCGAGGCGTGGCAGGAAATCTGGCAGATGGAGCTTCCCAGAGCTTTCCGGTGCGATTTCGAGGAATACCAGAATAGCTCCATGGATAATGCCGAAGTCCATATTTACGTGGGGCTGAAAGAGGAATAAGGTAGGGCCTCTCATTCCAGAGGCGGCGCGCATGAAAGGAAGAGGACGATGAAATATTTATGGATAGATGAATATCTGCTCGCGAAACAGGGGGTGACAAAGGATTTGCAGGAAAGCTGGAACTGGATCCGCTACCACATCGGCGGCAAAATGTTTGCTGCCATCTGCTTGGATGAAAACGACCGGCCTTACTACATCAACCTGAAATTAGAGCCGCAGGAGGGCGAGTTCTTCCGGCAGCAGTACGAGGATGTGATCCCCGGCTATTACTCCAACAAGCAGCACTGGAATTCCGTCAATCCGGACGGTACCGTGCCGGACGAGCTGCTCAAAACCATGCTGGATAAATCGTATGCTCTGGTTTTGAGCAGCTTCTCAAAAAAGCGCCAGCGGGAGATTTTAAAGCTCAGCTGCTGCGGGACAGCGTGCGGCGAATGCGAATATTTCGGGGCGGTCTGTAAGGGCTGCACCGAAGCGGACGGCAAGGTTTTCCACACCTCCGGCGGAAAAGCGTGCCCGATTTACGCCTGCTCCGTACAAAAGAAAAAGCTGGCCACCTGCGCATCCTGCGGGGAAGCTCCCTGCTCCATCTGGAGAGGGACGAGAGACCCGAACCTTTCAGATCAGGCATTCGAAGAAAGCATCACAAACCGGATGCGGAACCTGAAAGGGGCGGCGAAACCGGATGGCGTTCGACTATAAGAAGGAATACAAGGAATTTTACCTGCCGAAAAACCGGCCCGCGCTGATCACGGTGCCGCCCATGAGTTTCATCGCCGTTCGCGGAGCGGGAAACCCCAACGAGGAGGGCGGCGCATACAAGGAATCGATCGGCCTGCTCTACAGCATCGCCTTCACCATTAAGATGAGCAAGCTGGGGGATCATCGGATCGAAGGGTACTTCGACTATGTGGTACCGCCCTTGGAAGGGCTCTGGTGGCAGGAGAGCACGGAAGGGGTCGACTACTCCCGCAAAGAGGACTTTCGGTGGATTTCTATGATCCGCCTGCCGGAATTTGTGACGAGAGAAGAATGGAACTGGGCTGTGGCGGAGGCCGAAAGCAAGAAAAAGACGGACTTTTCCAAGGTGGAATTCCTGACCTACGATGAAGGTTTATGCGTGCAGTGTATGCACATCGGCCCCTATGACAACGAACCCGCAACGGTCGAGGCAATGGACTCCTTTGCAAAAGCGCAGGGCGTTTTGCCGGATATGGGCGGCCCCCGTTATCATCATGAAATCTATCTGAGCGACGTGAGAAAATGCAGGCCGGAGAATCTGAAAACAGTGATCCGGCATCCTGTCCGGGAATATGAAATGCCGGAATAATCCTCAGAGCAGCCTTATTGTACTGGAAAGGCTAACAGAAAAATGTTATTTCCCTTACAATGGAATTTCTTTCTTTTATTTGCGTTGACAAAGTAAACGAACCCGCTATCATCTGCGAAGAGCAAAAGGGCAGCCTGACCAATGATCAGGCTGCCCTTCTTTATTTTATTCTTTACACCAGGCGTTCTGCGTTCCCAAATGATAGGGGCAAATATCCCTGCACTGGTGGCAGCTGATCCGCCGGGCCTGTTTTTCCTCATCGTCTCCAAACGCATGATTCCAACAGGCCCGCTGGTCGATCTCCGGGCGTTCCAGCGCATTCACGGGGCAGGTTTCAAAACACAGGCCGCAGTTGTCGCAGAGGATGGGTTTCCTGTCATCCGCCTCCAACGAAAGCAGCAGCTCTTTCACCTGTTTGCTGTCAATCATCGAAATCATCTCCTGCTAAACAAGTAATTTTCCGAAGCTTTACCGTTTTAGATATAAATATGGATATTCTTTCATTATTTCATACCAATTATCAT
>JAAWBP010000023.1 GCA_022792755.1 Oscillospiraceae bacterium
ACTCTTGGTGTGCGAAATACCGGCGGAGGTACTCCGCCCGGCGAGGTACGTTGTAGTTGTTTTGTTTCATGCTCCTCGCAGGACAGAAACTTAGAGACTGGCAAAACGTTGGGGTGCGTATTGCCTTGCCTGGGCACAGGCCTCGCAGGACAAAAACATAAAAGCCGATAAAGCTTAGGTGGTGAAGCGTTCAGCCGGGATTACCCGGCCACACGGCGCGGATGGTACAATATAATACTCTCATATAGTATTAGCACTGTATTTAGATATCCTATAAATATATGCATTGCATTTAAGTGTTTATAACCGCTCCTTTAAGAACGCTTATAGGCGGTTGGTCGCCGAATTACCCGCAGGGATACCCTATCCCGGCCACCCGGTATGGATCGTGCAATATAATACTCTCATATAACACCAGAACTATATATAAATATCCTATAATTATATGCAGTGTGTTTAGCTGTTTATAACCGCTCCTTTAAGAACGCTTACGGACGGTTTGGGCCGGATTTGCCCGCGGCGGCCCAATGCCGTCAGATAATGCCATAGCCCGCGGATGCCAGCGCTTCCAGCGCCCGGCTGTAGTTTTCCCTTTTGACGAGGATGTAATCCGTATTGAAGGTAGAAACCGCAAAGATCCCGATGTTGTTTGCCGCGAGAATCCCGGAGATTCCAGACAGGATTCCGATCAGGGAAAAATCCAAAACGCCCTCGATCCGGAAGCCCTTCCAGCCGTCTTCGTGCGCAGTCGTATCTTCGGGCACATCCTTTGTGGGACAGACCAGTGACAGCTCCCCCTCTGCTTTCCCAATGAAATAGAATTCCCTCATCAAGTCAATCGCCTTCTCTGATGCGAGCTTGCAGACCGATAGCTCAAAGTCCATTTTTTTCAGGTTCATCTTTCTTCTCCTTTCGCTCTGTGGGGCAGTTTCTTTTTCAAAATTGCCGATTTCTAAACCGACGCTCCCATAAAACAGCACCCGCCGAAAACAAATTGTTTTTCGGCGGGTGCCCCTTTTAATGATACCTCTCTGGTCCTAATCATCCCTTATAAGGAAGGGCCTCCAGCTCCTTTGCAAGCTGTTCTGCCCGCTCCGGCGGGAGGGTGGCGGGGTCGAATTTCGAATACTGGGGAACCGAATACCGGGAGACCAGCCGTGGCATGGAATGGCGCTCGATCTCGGGGAGGTATTTCAGAATGACCTCCTTCGCCTCGGGGTAGCGGAGCAGGTCGCCCAGCTGGATCCCGCCGTGGAAGCGCCCTTCCCCCTCCACCGTCAGGTAGGAAAACTGCCGCCCAGGGGTTTCAAAGCTGCCGAACTGATGGAAAAGCCAGTTGGCGCAGAGCCGGATCCAGTCGGAATAGTCGGCGTCGGTGTTCTCCAGCACACCGTTCGAGGACAGCGGCTTGCCGGTGGCCATCCCGTGCTGCCCGTTTTGGAAGATATGGAGCTCGAACGGGACGCCGTTCTGGTTGAGCGCCTGTGCAAAGGCGAGGCTCCCCCCGACCGGGCAGACCGGGTCTTCCCAAGTGTGGAAGAGGAAGGTGGGAGGCGTATCCGGGCCGACGCGCTCGAGCGGGAAGGGCCGGTTTGTCAGGGCAACCTTTTTATCGACGGCGCCGTAGCCCAGCACCAGGGCGTTTGGACGCAGCTCCGGCGCGCTCATCGTGGCGAGGCAGGAAGCCAGATGGCCGCCCGCGGAAAAGCCGCAGACCGCGATCCGGTTCGGGTCGAGGTTCCACTCCTCCGCGTGGGTGCGCAGGGCGCGGATCGCCCCCTCCGCGTCGAGCAGAGGCTGGGGAAATACCCCTTTTTCCTTAACGGAATACCGCAGGACAAAGGTCTGGAAGCCCTGCGCCGAGAAGGAGAGGGCAACCGGCTCGGCCTCCCGGTCGGAGCAACGCTGGTAGGCGCCGCCCGGAAAGATGAGAAGGGCGGGGCGTTTGTTCATGTTGCTGAGCTCCGAGGAAGGCTCCTGCACATAGCCGGTCAGCTTCCCAAGCCCGTCCGGGGCCAGATCCAAGGTAAAACAGTTCATGGTGTTCCTCCTTTGATGTAAAAGATCGACGGCAAGAAAATAGGTCAGCGCTTGAAAGAACGGGGATATGGAGTTTTGACAGAGGTAAGTCCCACCAAATAATCTATACTGACATGATAATACTCCGCCAATATCACGAGCGCCCACACCGGAATTTCCCGAATTCCCTTTTCATAACGCCGATAAACTTCCCGTTTACAATTTAAAATATCAGCTATTTCCTGCTGCGTTTTATCATGATCGATTCTAACATCTTCAAGTCTTTTATAGTACATCGGCAACGCCCCTTGATTATGCTACTATTTTGTGGCATAATCAAAAGAAATATGCTACCGATTAGTTGCAAAAAAGAAAGGCACTGACAATGGCTGAGTTTTGTTTGGACTGTTGGAATCGTATGAATTATTTCAACCTCAGTAAAAAAGAGGTTGTTTTGTCTAAAGGTCTAAGGTGCTGCGAAGAATGCGGAGAGCGAAGACATATCATTATATCTTCCCGACGACGGCGGTTTCGGGATTCTCTTTCCAGGCGAAAGGGATAGAAGCATATTACGCTCTGTTTGTTTGAAAAGAAGACGCCCTTTTCCCAGCCTCTCCCTTCTCCTCGATCCGCTTTAAATCCCGGAAGAAAAAGAGGAGGAGCGGGATGCAGCAGCCGAAGGTGAGGACGTCGGCAATCGGCTGGGTGAGCTGTACCCCCGCAAGGCCGAAGCAGGCGGGGAGGACGGCGATCAGGGGTAGGAAGAAGATCCCCTGGCGGCAGCAGGAGATAAAGGTTGCCTGGAGCGACCGGCCCAGCACCTGGAATGTCATGTTGCTGATGGTGATGACCGGCTGGAAGAGAAGGGCGACGCACTGGGCCTGCAGGGCAAAGGCGCCGATCTCAATCACCGCCAGGTCGTCGCGGCGGAAGAGCGCCATGATCTGGGGGGCGAAGAGGAAGCCGACCAGCCCGAGGGAGGTGAGGATCACCAGCCCCACCGTAACCGAAAACCGGAAGGCCTGCCGCACCCGGCTGTACTTTTGAGCGCCGTAGTTGAACCCGACCACCGGCTGGTACCCCTGCCCGAAGCCGAGCATCGCCGAAAAGACGAACATGAAGATCCGCCCAACGATCGACATCGCGGCCACCGCAGGATCCCCGTAGGCCGCCGCGTTGACGTTGAGGGCCACCGTCGAGGCGCTCGCAAGCCCCTGGCGGCAGAAGGAGGGGAGGCCGGTTTTCACAATGGAAAAGTAGGTGGAAAACTGCCGGGAGACCCGCCGGAGGCTGATGCGGACGACACTCTTCCCCCGGAGGAAGAAGCTGAGCATGATGCAGAAGCTGACACATTGGCTGAGGAGGGTTGCGATGGCGGCGCCGCCGGTTTCCAGGCCAAGGGCGAAGATAAAGACCGGGTCGAGCGCGATGTTGAGCACCCCGCCGAAAGAGAGCCCCACCATCGAGAGAACCGCCCGCCCTTGGGAGCGCAGGAGGTTGTTGAGGACAAAGGAGCCGCACATCACCGGCGCGCCCAGCAGGATGTACTGGGCGTAGTTCCGGGCGTGGGGGAGGATGGTGGGCGTCGCGCCGAGGAGGTACATCAGCGGGTCGAGGAACAAAAAGCCCAGAACCGCCAGAAGGAGCCCGAAGGCAAGGGCGGTGAAGAACGAGGTGGAGCCCACCTGGTTGGCCTCGTCGTACTCCTGCTGCCCCAGCAGCCGCGAAATCAGGCTGCCGGCCCCCATCCCCAGCATGAAGCCGACGGCCTGGATCAGCGCCATCAGCGAAAAGACGATCCCGACCGCACCGGCCGCGCTGGTGCCGAGCTGGGAGACAAAGTAGGTGTCGGCCATATTGTAGATGGCGTTTGTCAGCATGCTGATGATAGTCGGAACCGCCATCGAAACGATCAGCCGCGGGATCGGCGTTTCGACCATCTTCTGATATTGGCTCTCTTGGCTGGATGTGTGCATCGTTTTTTCCTCCTATTCTGTTTCCCGGCCGGTCAGATTCCGGTAGACCCGGCAGAGGTAGGCAGCAAACTGCTCCCGCTCCTCCTCTGTGAACCCGTTAAGCTCCATCGAAGCGATTTCATCGAACCGTTCTCTGGCCTGCTTTTGGAGCACCCGTCCCTTTTCGGTGATCACGACACAGCCCGAGCGCCGGTCTTCCTTCGAGGGAACCCGCCTGACCAGGCCGGAT
>JAAWBP010000024.1 GCA_022792755.1 Oscillospiraceae bacterium
CCTTAAAATTGATTGCAGCGGCAACAGCCCCTTTCCAGCTGTAGTGAATGGGGAAAGCTGGGCTGGTCATCCTTGAAATTGAGCTGAATGACAAAACAGCTCCTTTATGAAGTCATTGTAACATTGCAGAAAAACACTGTCAATTTAAAAATCGGCAAAATGGCGCCGTATAACCGCATTTTGAACGCATAAAATAAATCACTGCGGTTTCGTGGCTAATTTTTCCTCTCAAGTGCTGAGTGCTGAGGTGAGATCATAGGCTTTTTTTCTCGAAAAGGAGAGAAGCCTGCCGTTCACTTGACACACAGGAGAAAAGAAACATATAATAATATAATGTGATAATAGAAAAATCCCGGTTCGTTTTCACAGCCAAAATGACGGAACCGGCGTGGAGGTTTTGCAGTTTATGTGCGGCTATGTGGGGTTTACCAACAAGATCGAAAATGCGGATGCCGTTCTGGGCGAGATGATGGATACCATCCGTCACCGCGGCCCGGACTCCGAGGGAAAATATGTCGATGAGGACATTGCTCTAGGTTTCCGCCGTTTGAGCATCATCGACCTCAAGCAGGGGGACCAGCCGATCTTTAACGAGGATCACAGCAAGGTGCTGCTCTTCAACGGGGAGATTTACAACTATCCTAAATTGAGGGAGGAGCTTTTGCAGGCGGGTCACACCTTTACCACCCACACCGATTCGGAAGTACTCCTCCACGGCTATGAGGAGTACGGCCCGGCCCTGGTCAAAAAGCTGCGCGGCATGTTCTCCTTCGTCATCTGGGATAAGGAAAAAAAAGAGCTGTTCGGCGCTCGAGACTATTTTGGCGTCAAGCCGCTTTATTACGCTGAGATGGACGGGACGCTGATGTTCGGCTCAGAGATCAAGGCGTTTCTGCCTCATCCGGAGTTTCATAAGGAGCTCAACCTCGCCACCCTCGAAAACTATCTGACCTTCCAGTATTCCCCTTTGAGCGATACCTTTTTTCAAAACGTATACAAACTGCTGCCTGCCCACTATTTCCTTTATAAAAATGGGAAGATGGAGATCACCCGTTACTGGGAGCCGGATTTCGAAAATGATGAAGCCAGAACCTTTGATGGCTGGGTTGAGAAGATCAAAAAAACCTTTGAGGACTCGGTCGAAGCGCATAAGATCAGCGACGTGGAGGTGGGGTCTTTCCTTTCGAGCGGGATCGATTCCAGCTATGTCACCGCCTGCGCCAAGGTGGATAAATCCTTTACCGTCGGCTTTGAGGGGGATCAGTACGACGAAATCGGCTATGCGAAACGCTGTTCGGAATATATCAAGATCAAAAACCGGAGCAAGGCGATCACCGAGCAGGAGTACTGGGACATTATCCCAACCGTCCTCTACCATCTGGACGAACCGCTCGGCGACCCCGCTTCCATCGCGCTCTATTTTGTCTCCAGGGAGGCTTCGAAGGACGTCAAGGTCGTTTTGTCCGGCGAGGGCGCCGATGAAATATTCGGCGGCTACAACGTCTACAGCGAGACGATCCGGAGCGCAAAATACCGCCGGCTTCCCAAGGGGCTGCGCGGCGTGATCGGGAAGGCGGTCGACCACCTGCCGCCCTTTAAGGCGAAGAATTTCCTCTACCGCCACCGCGGGGATTTGCAGGACTGGTTCAACGGCAACCCAAATGCGGGCTTCAGCGAGCGGGAGCGCAAGGCGATCCTGAAGGTGAAAACGAACGCCCCCTCCCCGAAGGAACTGGTCGCGCCCTTCTACGAAAAGGTAAAAGGCAAAGACCCTGTCACCCAGATGCAGTATGTCGACATCCACATGTGGCTTGCGGGGGATATCCTCCTCAAAGGCGACAAAATGAGTATGGCGAACTCCCTCGAGGTTCGCGTCCCGTTTCTCGATATCGAGCTGATGAAGCTCGCCCAGCAGATTCCGAGCCGTTACCGCGTCACCGAGGAAAACACCAAGGTTGCGCTCCGGAAAGCATCGGCTAGCAAACTGCCGAAGGTGACCGCCGACAAACGGAAGCTCGGCTTCCCGGTTCCCGTCCGCCGGTGGCTCAAGGAGGATAAATATTATAATATGCTCAAAGACGCGTTCCACAGCGAGATTGCGAAGGAGCTTTTCAACACCGACGAGCTGATGAAGCTGCTCGACGGCTACCGGGAGGGGAAGCACCAGAACTACTTGAAAATCTGGTCGGTCTTTACCTTTGTCCTCTGGTATCAGGAATTTTTTGTCAAGCGATAGAATTCCGCCGCTTCCTATGCTTTCCCGCCCAGAGGAGAGCCGGGTACATTGAAGCCGGTCGATCCGGCGCCGCAGATCGCCGCCCCATTTGGGGCGGTTTTTCTTTTTGCGGATTTTTTGGCGGAGCGGATGTGAAAAAATATTGTGTTTTCGAAGTAAAATAAAAATAAATAAAGATTTATTTTATGATATATTTATAAGAAAGGAAATATATATTAAAATTATAAATATAAAGTGGCAAAGCGATGAAAAGATTGGAGGGGAGTCCGGTGTACCATTTATCCTACAGAGCAAAATAGTGGCTGGAGGAAGTCTATGAAGAAAAGAGTGTCGTTGCTTTTGAAGATTGTGCTCTCGACATTGACAGTACTGCTCTATGCAGCCAACTTGATCGATGCGGTGTTCTACATAAGCCCGTACCCGCGTAAGACATCTCTGACGAGCATGCTGCTGTCGGTCGCTTTTTTGGCCTCATATCTGCTTCTGTTGTTTGTGTTGAGGCGAAAGAAGATTTTTTTATACGGTTCGCTCGTTGTTTCCAGTTTTTCGGTCGTTTGTGAGATTTTTATTCTATATGCTCAGTTTTTCCATGTGGATTGTTCCCCGTTCCCTCTTGCTGCTGTTTTTCCTGCGATGTTTTATTTTCCGTTTCATGGACTATCGTTTTTCTTCCCCGATCGAACGGCGTTCATCGTAGCCTATGCTGTGGCTGTAGTTCTGCTCTTGTTTTTTAAGATTTTCCTGTTTGTAAAATGGAAAAAAGAGAGGAAGTATTTTAATGAAAAAACGTAAATTGTTTGTTGGAGTTTTAATAGCGATTGCGCTTGGTGCTATTGGATTTATGCCGTCTATTGCTGTTAACAATCCTTTGAATAAGCTAAATGAAAAATATGCTGGACAAAACATGTAAATGATGATTGAAACAGTAAAAAACATGGACTATAAACAAATTTGTGAGGAAGCAAATTTGATTTCTTCAAAATCAGCAGACCCTAATGCTTTATTTGCCCATGCAGCTGCTTTGTATGAAAATATAGAATCTATACCAGAGTCTTGGTTAATACAGGAGATTCAAAATTCTGATAATTCAGATCAATTGCGTTATTTATTAATTGAGATAGCTGGACAAAAAAATAATGGAGAAGGACTTAAAGATTTATCATCAATTCGAAATATTCTCTTAAATCAAAATGAAAGTTCTGTAGTAAGGCAAAATGCAGTATTTGCTGTAATGAATGATGCTGAATCATTTTCGGCACTTTTAATCGCCGCCTCGGATCAAGATGAAAATGTAGCGTTTCAATCGCTAAAAGCAATTAATATAGATTAATCCATATAAACAAGCTACAGAGTATATGACACGAGCTTACGGTCTACCTCAATAATTTTCTCCAGAAAAACACCGCCGTCAAAGCTCGATCCAGTAAACGTCCATCGGTTTTCCGTCGAGGTAGGGCTTTGTCTCGGCCAGCCGGCCGCCGCACCTTTCGATGGTTCGTTTTGAGGCAAGGTTATCGCAGTAGCATCCGAGCATGACCCGGGACAGGCCCAGCACCTTTTCGTGGGCGAGCGCCATGCGCAGCATCTGGAAGGCGTACCCTTTGCGGCGTTCGCTTGGCCTCACCGAATACCCGATGTGCCCTCCGTATGCCGACAGGAACTCGTTCCCTGAAATGTCGTGCCGGAGATCGATCACCCCAACCAGTTTTCCATCTCCTTTCCGGAAGACAAAAAAGGTGTCGGCAGAGACCCAATCCGCCCGTGCAGTTTCAGGGCGTCGGTTGCGGCGGGTGTTTTCGCACCAGTCCTCATAGTCCATTTGGTCGAGCAGAGCACTGCCGTTGATCACCGATTCCCCCTGGTCGAAGAATTCCCGTTTGAATTCTTCGGCCGCTTTTTTGTGACATAGCTCGGGTACAACGAAGACGAGTTCATCCATAAAGCTGTCTCCTTTTCGATCGAAGTTTACCTTTATTTTATAAGAAGCGTTTCTTCCAGTCAATAGAAAAACATTTCTGGCTGACGGAGCAGGGGTTTGTAGGATTGTTCAAAAAAACTGCGGAATTTTTGGCACACTTTCTTTTTGAATCTATGGTATAATAGTTATAAAACAACTATTATACTTTTTCCATGGCCAGGACGATCCACTCGCATTGCTCACTCCCGTCCTGATGGCCGATTATACCATTTCGGCTTTGCCTTCATGGTATAATAGTCGCGAAACGACTATTATACATCCTATGGCCGGGACGATCCGTTCGCACTGCAAAAATAGTATAATGGCCCTGAAACCGCCCAGTTTTTGGATCGACAAAAGAGGAGAGATGAAAATGCTGCAAAGTTTGTCCGACTGTTATACCCTCAACAACGGCGTAAAGATCCCTTGCATCGGCTACGGCACCTTTAAAACGCCGAACGGCGGCGCGGTGGTCGATTCTGTCGTAAACGCCGTCCGGGCCGGATACCGTCACATCGACACTGCCCACCGCTATGACAACGAAGAGGGGGTGGGGGAGGCGATCCGCCGCTGCGGCGTGCCGCGGGAGGAGCTTTTTATTACCTCCAAGCTCGGCAACCATCACCACGGCTACCGCGAGGCAATGGCGGCGTTTGATCTTTCGCTGAAAAAGCTCGGCCTCGACTATCTGGATTTGTACCTGATCCACTGGCCCGCGCCGTTGGTCTGCCGGGAGAACTACAAGGAAAAGAACGCCGAGACCTGGCGTGCCTTTGAGGAGCTCTACCGCGCTGGAAAGGTGCGTGCGATCGGCCTGAGCAATTTCTGGAAGCCCCATCTCGACGCCCTTCTCGAAACGGCTGAGATCAAGCCGATGGTCAACCAGCTGGAAATCCACCCGCAGTTTCCCCACCAGGAGCTGGTGGACTACTGTCAGTCGCTGGGGATTCAGGTGGAATCCTGGGGCCCGCTGATCCAAGGGAAGGCTTTTCAGTATCCGGTGCTTAAGGAGGTCGCGGACAAGCACAGAAAGACCGTCGCACAGGTCTGCGTCCGCTGGGCGCTGGACAGGGGTGTCCTCCCGCTGCCGAAGTCGAACCACTATGAGCGGATGAAGGAAAACGCGGATGTCTTCGGCTTTTCGCTCGACGCGGAGGATTTAAAGCGGATCAGCTCGCTCGAAGCCTATGGGCGGATCGGAAAAGACCCGGACACCGCCCCGTTTTAACGCTTGTACTCAAACAAAAGGGAGAAAATTCGTACGGAGGGTTTTCTTTTTGAACCGGCAGGCAGATTCTTTATTTTTTCGTGGATTTTTGAGTTGACAAGGAAAACCCCGCCCGTTATACTGTAAAGAAAGGCTTTCCGTTTTCTGGGAACGACAAGGCCAAATTCTGGACTGGAGTGATATAAAATGCTGGAGAAGATGCAGAAAGCGAATCCCAACATCAAAATTTTGCCGGTGGAGGATGCCGCTTTTCAGAAGTACGGGCAGATCATTACCGGATATGATTTTTCGGATTATCTGAACTACATGAAGGCGAATACCCCGACCCCGAAGGAAGGGAATATCTATATCCCGTCTGACGAAAAGCTCGAAGCGTTTGCGGTGACGGAGAAGGTCTCTGCGGATTTTTATGGGGAGATGCCGGTTCAGGTGGGTTACTGCAACGGCAGCACCTCCAGCCTGGATGCGCTCGAATACCATAAGGGCAGCGAAATCGACCTCGCTGTAACGGATTTGGTTGTCCTGCTCGGGACACTCAGTGATATTCAGAATAATGTCTACCCTTCGGACAAGGTTGAGGCGTTTTATGTGAAAGCCGGAACGGCTGTCGAGTTTTACGGCCCGACCCTTCACTTTGCGCCCTGCATGGTGGATGAAAACGGCTACCAGTGCGTGGTGGTTCTTCCCCGCGGCACCAACTTCCCGCTCGAGGGGTCTGTTTCGGTCAAAAACAATGAAGATAAACTCCTGCTCATGAAAAACAAGTGGGTCATCGCCCATCCGGACAGCGGTATGGCAAAGGATGGCGCTTATGCCGGCATCACCGGTGAAAATCTGAAGCTCAGCATCGGCTGATCCTCAGACTGGTTTTAGTCCCCTCTTGTTGTTTCATCAATTTTTACGCTCAGCGGCCGCGGGATGTTTTCTGTCTGCGGCCGTTTTTTCGCTTTTATTTTCATCGCACAAGGAGGTGCTTTTCCGATGTTTCAGATCAAATGGGTCTGGCAAAACCTCACCGGCTATAAGCGGCGGTATATCATGGCGCTCAGCTTTACGGTCATCAGTTCGGTTCTGGTCTTTATCCGGCCGCTTCTTACCCAGATCGTCGTCGACGATGTCCTGGTAGGTGTCACCCTGCCGGATGGAACGGTGTTTCGCAACTATGATATCCTGATCCCGCTCTTACTCGGCATGGTAGGGATTCATCTGTTCCGGATGTGTATGCTCAACGCCGGCGTCTACAACTGCGACTACGCCTCGCAGGGGATGCTGATTAATATGAGGGAGCATCTCTACAGCCGGCTCCAAGCACAGGATAAAACCTACTATGACCGCAACCGCACCGGCGATTTGATGACCCGGCTGACCGGCGACCTCGACACGGTGCGCAATGCGGTTTCCTTTGTGTTCCGTGAATTCACCATCGATATCTTCCTGTTCGTGACGACCGCCGTCTACTTTTTCACCATCAACGCCCTTTTTACCCTGGCAGTTTTGGCGGTAACGCCGCTTTTGCTGGTTCTCTCCAAGATTTTTTCCAAACGGGTTCGCTCCAAATATGTCTTTCTACGGGAAAAGCTCAGCGAGATGAACACCAAGGCGCAGGAGGATATCTCCGGAAACCGGGTGATCAAGGCCTTTGCGCGGGAGCGGTACGAGATCGATGAGTTCTCCAAGAAAAACGACGCCTACCGCCGGGCGAACATTGACGCGCAGTTTACCTGGCTGCGCTATTTCCCAGCGGTTCATGTCTTGGCGAATACTCTGACGATCACCATCCTCTTAGTGGGCGGCCTCTTTATCATCAACGGCTGGATGTCCGCCGGTGACCTTGCGGCGTTCATGGCGCTCGACTGGGCGATCAGCGAGCCTATGCGGAACATCGGGCTGCTCCTCAACGATTTGCAGCGTTTCTTCGCCTCCGCGGATAAGGTGATCGAGATGTATTACCAGCAGCCGCGGATCGTGGATTCGCCCGATGCGGTGGAAATCCCCGGCCGGATGCGGGGCAAGGTGGAGTTTAAAGACGTCTCCTTCCGGTTCGGCGAGAAAACGGTCTTCGACGGGATTTCGTTTGTGGTAAACCCCGGTGAAACAGTGGCGGTCATGGGTTCGACCGGTTCGGGAAAAACCTCCCTCGTCAATCTGATTGAACGGTTTTACGACGTCTCCGGCGGCGCCATCTATGTGGACGGCATCGACGTTCGGAAGCTGAAGCTCCAGTCCCTCCGCGGCGGGATCGGGATGGCGACGCAGGATGTTTTCCTCTTTTCGGAAACGGTCGACGGGAACATCGCCTACGGCGACCCGGAGATGCCGGAGGAAGAGGTGCGGCGGTTCGCTCAGATCACTGCCTCTGATTTTATCGACGGAATGGAGGACGGCTTTGAAACCATCGTCGGCGAGCGAGGCGTTGGTCTGTCCGGCGGACAGAAGCAGCGGATTGCTTTGGCGCGCGCCCTCGCCATCCGGCCTGCCATCCTCATCCTGGACGACACCACTTCGGCCGTCGATATGGAAACCGAAAAGTACATACAAAAACAGCTCAGGGAGCTGGATTTCAGCTGCACCAAGTTCATTATTGCGCAGCGGATTTCTTCGGTCAAACAGGCCGATAAGATCATCATCCTAGACGGCGGTAAAATCGTGGAGAGCGGAACCCATGAGGAACTGCTCGGACAGAACGGATATTACCGCGAAATCTATGAATTGCAGCACGGGACGGGAAAGGCAGGTGAGATCGATGGCGCGGAATAAATTCGACATTGACGAATCGCTGGAATCCCCTTTTAACATACAGCATTTAAAGCGGAGCTTCATCTATGTCAAAAAGTACAAGGGGAAGATGATTTTAGCGCTCTGCCTTTCGCTCTTCAGCGTCATCGCCGGTCTGTTCGGGCCGCTGATTATCCAAGAGGCGATCGACGTCGCTATCGCCGGGGGAGACGCCCCTTATCTGATCCTTCTGGTGGCGCTTCTGGCGCTGAGCATCGGCGTTTCGATCCTTTTCAACGTCCTGCGCTCCCGGATCACAGCGCGGGTTGGGCAGAATATCATCTACGATATCCGCCAGGACTTGTTTGAGCACTTGCAGCAGCTTCCGTTTTCTTACTATGACAACCGCCCGCACGGGAAAATCCTCGTCCGGGTGGTACAGTACGTCAACAATGTTTCGGATATGCTCTCAAACGGCATCATCAACTTTTTTCTGGAAATCTTCAACCTGATTTTCGTCACCGTTTTTATGCTGATCGCCGACGCCCGCCTGACCCTTGTCATCCTCGCAGGGCTTCCGGTCCTCGTTTTGATCGTCCTGTTGATCATGCCGGTTCAAAGGCGCGCCTGGCAGAATTTTTCCAACAAAAATTCTAACATGAACGCCTACCTGCACGAAAGCATCTTGGGCGCGGGCGTCACCCAGATTTTCACCCGCGAAAAGGTAAACGCGGGGATTGCAGGCACCCAGTTCCAAAACTGCCGGAAGTCTTTCCTCCACGCCGTTTTTGTCTCTAACTGGATTTGGTTTTCGGTCGAAATTATCGCGGCGATTGTCGGCGCGGCTGTTTACGGCGCGGGGATTCTCTTCATCAAGCCGATGGCGACCTTCGGCACCATCGTTGCGATGGGGGATTACTCCTGGCGGTTCTGGCGGCCGATTACCAACCTTGCGAACCTCTACAACAACCTGATCAACACCGTCGCCTATCTCGAACGGATCTTTGAAACCATCGACGAGCCGGTCGAGATCGAGGACGCCCCGGACGCCAAAGCACTTCCGCCGATCCGCGGCGAGGTGGAGTTTAAAGACGTCGTGTTTGAGTACGACCCGGGCCATCCGATCCTCGACCATATGAGCTTCAAGGTTAAGGCGGGGGAGAGCATCGCCCTAGTCGGCCCGACCGGGGCGGGGAAAACGACGGTCATTAACCTCATCAGCCGGTTTTACGACATCTCCTCCGGCCAGGTACTGATCGACGGCCATGATGTTTCCAAGGCGACCCTCCACTCCCTCCGCAGCCAGATGGGGGTTATGCTCCAGGACAGCTTCGTCTTTTCGGGGAATGTCATCGACAACATCCGCTACGGCAAGCTCGACGCGACCTATGAAGAGGTGGTGGCGGCGGCGAAAACGGTGAAGGCGCACGAGTTTATCGAGACGATGGAAAAGGGGTATCACACAGAGGTAAACGAGCGGGGCAGCAGGCTTTCACAGGGCCAGAAGCAGCTGATCTCCTTTGCCCGCACCCTGATTGCCGACCCGAAGATCCTCATCTTGGACGAAGCGACCTCGAGCATCGACACCCGGACGGAACGTTTGATGCAGGAGGGGCTCAACGAGCTGATGAAAGGGAGGACTTCCTTCATCATCGCTCACCGGCTTTCCACCATCCAGCACTGCGACCGGATCCTCTACATTGACGGCGGGGTGATCCAGGAAAGCGGGACGCATGACGAGCTTCTCCGCCGGAAGGGAAAATACTACGAGCTCTACATGTCCCAGCGGGAAGAGGCGGCCATTTAAAAAACGCTTTACTTTGCGCCGCTTTTTCCGTACAATAGAATCACAGCCTGCCTGCCGGCAGAACGTTTACTCCCTTTGAGCAACGGCGATGGAATCTTTGATTAAATATCGTTTGCGCTGAAAGGGAGTTTTTTATCACTGAAGGCTTTCAAAGGCTGGAAAGCCATTCGAAATTGGGATTGTTTTTTAACATAATTGGGCGATTCAATTTTAATAAGGGGGTTATCATCATGAAGGAAATTTTGCTGAATGCATCCTGGCTGCTGCATGAAGCGCCTCTCGACTGGGAGGCCGACTGGCTTTCATCCGTTCAGGCGTTTGAGGGGGGCTGGATGCCTTGCAGTCTTCCAGCCGATATCCATCTGCCATTGATCGAGGCCGGGATCATCAAAGAGCCGACAAAAGCGGACTACTGGCTGGACTGCGGATGGACGGAGAAACGCTCCTGGTGGTTTAAGAAAACCTTTCATCTGGATGAAATCCCGGACGGAGAGATTGTCGAATTGGTTTTAGAAGGATTGGACACCGAGGCGGCCGTCTTTTTAAACGGATGTTTGACAGGGCGGCATCACAGTGTGCATTACCCTTTTGTCCGCGAGGTAAAGGAGCTTTTGAAAGCCGGAGAAAACGAGCTGGTTGTCCGGCTGACAAGCGGGCTCGAAAAGGTGGACGACGAGCAGCTTTCAGAGCTCAACTGGGCGGTCTGTATCGAGTCTGCCAACGGCGGCATCTACCGGGGAGACGCCCGCCGGGCCTTTGTCCGCCGTCCGCAGTATACTGTCGGCTGGGACTGGGGGCCGAAGGTGGTCACCTGCGGGATCACTGGGGATGTAAAGCTGAGAAGCTTGAGTCGGATCGCCGTCCGCGACGTCTCGGTTGTGACCGAAAAGATCGGCGAAACGGCGCAGCTGGCAGTCGAGGTCAATGTAGAAGATTTGAGCTTGATCGGGACAAAGTCCTGCGGGCTTACCATCCAGCTTTTGGAGGGCGAAACGGTCCGTGCAGAGACGAACCTGAAGGACGTTCTCCTCACCTCCGGGCCGAATTACATCAAAGCGAAGCTGACGGTTGATCATCCGAAGCTCTGGTGGCCCGCCGGTTATGGGGAGCAGCCGCTTTATACGGTTCGCGTCTCGGCCGAATGCGAGGGCTGGACAGAGCGCTATCCGGATTTCCGGATCGGAATCCGCACCATTGTGCTGGACACTTCGGTTTTGGAGGGGGAAGACCACCGGTTTCAGCTGGTCGTAAACGATCTGCCTATCTTCTGCAAGGGCGGGGACTGGATTCCGAACGATTCGATCTACGCCCGGGTACCGGAGGAAAAGTACCGTATGCTGATTGACGAGGCTGCGGAGGCAAACTTCAACATGATCCGGGTCTGGGGCGGCGGCCTGTACGAGCGGGACTGCTTCTATGAGATGTGCGATAAAAAAGGAATTCTGATCTGGCAGGATTTCATGTTTGCCTGTGCGACCTACCCGGATCACCACGAGTGGTTCCGCGGCCTGATCCGCGAGGAGCTCGACTATCAGACCAAGCGGCTGCGGAATTACGCTTGCCTGGCGCTTTTCTGTGGGACAAATGAGTGTCACTGGATTTTCAATGAAATCGACAACCCGCGCTGGAAGATCAAGATGAAATACAATTATCAGTTTGGTCTGTCCCTCCCCAATGTCCTGGCAAAAGAGGCGATTCGTAAAAACTGCCCTTCGATCCCTTACTGGAACAGTTCCCCCTACGGCGGGAAGCTGCCGAACGCGGACACGGTGGGAGACGTCCACCGCTGGCATGACGCGTTTATGAGCAAGAAGCTGGAAGAACGGCTCGACATCGCGTCGTTTGACGATGTCCGGTCAAAGTTTGTCAGCGAGTACGGTTATGTCGGCCCTTGTTGTCTCGCGACGACGCGGGAATACCTCGGCCTTGCGGACGGGGAGGAAGTCGTGCGGGAAGGCCCTGTCTGGCAGATGCACTTAAACGTCTTTGAACGGGGCAACACCGACGCGGGGATCAGGAAGCACTACCTGGATCATCCCGAACAGCTCGGGATCGAGGATTACCTCCTCTACGGCGGAATGGTGCAGGGAACGGCGCTCGGCTATTCTTTGGAAGCACTCCGATTCAAAGAACAGTGCTACGGCGCAATTTTCTGGATGTATAACGACGCGTGGGGGGAATCCGGCTGGACGATTATCGACTACTACCTGCGGCGGAAGATCTCCTATTACGCGGTCAAGCGCGCGCTGGCGCATAAAAAACTCACTGTCCGGCGGTGCGGCGGGGAGTTTGTCATCCAGGGGATCAACGACACCGCAGAGCCGGTCACCATCCCCGTGGAGTATGGCTACCTCTCCTTTGACGGAACCGTCCGGGAGCTGAAAAAGGCGGAGCTCACATTAGAGCCGCATAGCCGGGCCTATCTGATCCGGGAGGCGCTGCCGGAGCGGGACTACCGAAAAGGGAGCATTGCCGTGATCCCGCGGGCTGAGGGGATGGATGCCGTTCTCCTGCGGACGGACGATCTGCGGAACCTCGAGTTTGAGACGGCTCCGGTTCAGGTGGAAAAGGCCGAACAAAGAGGGACGTCTTACTGCGTCACGGTTTCCAGCGGTCAGTATGCCCACGGCGTTTACATTGCCGGGGATTACCGCTGCTCCGACAATTATTTCGACCTCCTTCCGGGCGAACGGAAGACGGTAGAGGTCTACCGCTGCTCCGTTCAGCCGGAGGTAAAACAGGTGCGGTGAAATCTTTTCTGAAAATGCCCTTGCCAAAGCGGCGGCGCTGCTATACAATAAAAACATGATTTGTTAAAAGGAGGATGTCGTATGAAATATGAAAACCCGATTGTTCGAGGGTTTAATCCCGACCCGACCATCTGCCGTGTCGGAGAGGATTTTTACCTTTTGACCTCTACCTTTGAGTTTTTCCCCGGCGTTCCGATCTACCACAGCAAGAACCTGGTGAACTGGGAACTGATGGGCTACTGCCTCAACGATGAAAAGCACAATCCGCTCAAGGGCTGCCGCGCTTCCGGCGGCATTTATGCGCCGACCCTGCGGTATCACGACGGCTTATTCTACATGATTACCACCAACACCACCGGCGGCGGGAACTTTATCGTTTACACCGACGACCTTCTCGGGGAGTGGTCCGACCCGATCTGGATCAAGCACCAGGGGATCGACCCAGACCTCTTCTGGGACGATGACGGCAAATGCTACTATACCGGAACCGGCGGCGATGGGCCGGAAGGCTATGGAATCTACACTTGTGAAATCGACCCGAAGACTGGGGAGATCCTCAGCGACGTCACCCTTCTGACAAAAGGCGGCGGCGGTATTTTTGCCGAAGGCCCGCATCTTTATAAAATCAACGGGATGTACTACCTTATGCTGGCCGAGGGCGGCACCGAATACGGCCACCACGAGACGATCTTTCGCGCCCCATCGGTCAAGGGCCCGTGGGAAGCCTGCCCGCACAACCCGATCCTCAGCCACCGCGACGTGATGTTCACCCCGATCAAATGCACGGGCCACGCCGATCTGGTGGAAGACCAGAACGGAAACTGGTGGATGGTCTCTCTCGGCATCCGGCCGCTCACCATCAATGGAAGGAGTGTCCTGCTCCACAATCTGGGGCGCGAGACCTTCCTTTCCCCGGTCGTGTGGGAGAACGGCTGGCCGCTTGTCGGAACGGACGGCACACATCAGGCCGTAACCGACGCCCCGCTGCCGGGGCCTGCGCCGACCTCGATCTGCCGGGATATCTGCGAGGATTTCGACTCCGAGAAGATGAATCTCAACTTCGCCTATATCCGCAACCCCTATCCGGAGTGCTATAAGCTGGATGCGGCGAACAGCAAGCTGGTTCTGTACGGCAGCGACAGGGCGCTCTCCTGCCCGGACGATTCCCCGACCTTTGTCGGAGTCCGCCAAACGGAGTTCGAGATGTGCGCCTCTACTAAGATGGCCGTCAGAGCCATGGAGGAAGGGCAGTGCGCCGGAATTACAGCCTATTACAATGACAGTTACCATTATGAGATGTATCTGACCCGCAAAGACGGAGACTACTATGTCTGCTTCAACCGGAGGATTCATGACCTGGAGGCGGTTACAGCCTGCCATAAGGTGGATTATCAGGATGGAATCGAGTTTAAAATCGAGGCAGACAGCAGTTACTACCGCTTTTACTATAAAACCAAAGGGACGGAATACACCTTGCTCGGACAGGGGATTACGGCCGGCCTGTGCACGGAGGGCACCCACACCATGACCTTTACCGGGACCTTCTTCGGACTGTTCGCCGTAGGCGCCGCAGCTGAATTCGATTACTTCAAGGTGGAGGAAACCGGGAAATAATCGATTCTTTGTGAAGTGAAATGATAAAAACGGTATCGCCGAAAAGGCGGTACCGTTTTTTGCAAAGATAAAATTCTTGATCGAGAGAAGTAGTTTTTCTCCGTTGACCAGAACCAAAACTTGAAATGTCTGGTTACAGTTCTCATTGCTCTCGTTCGGCCAGACAGGCGGCGATATCGGCCTTGAATTCGTTTAGCGTTTTGCCGGTATAGCAGTAGCCGAGCCGTTCGGAATCCGCGTAATTTTCCGGGATTCCCGGGATCAGGGAGAGCACATCCTCTTCTGTGGCGCCGAGCGCGTGAATCAGACGGTCGTCTTCGGTTAGATAAAAGGCCATAAAGGGATAAACACCGTATTGCCCTTCTTCTCCGCTGAAACAGCCGACCGCTCTCCTGCCAACCATGACCTGCGGGTTTACTTGGATGGAAGGATAATACTCAAGCCGGTCGATTCCATACAGCAGGCAGATTTGTTTTCCCTGATAGTCCTCCCGCCCGCACAGCACCTCTTCAATGGTCACTCGAACCTGAAGGCAATTCGGATCCCTCTCATATTCCTCAATAGAATCCACCCGGAAGACGCTGAGCGGCGGAGCCTGCGCATCTCGGTAGGTGCTTACGATGACCTCCAGGGGGGAATAAGCAATCTGCCCTCTAACCGGAAGCTTCAAAAGCCAGTTTGCGCATTCCCGGTTTTCCATATAAAGCTGCCGGCGCTCTTCCTCGGAAGGCCCGCCCGCTGAACAGCCGGAAACCGAAAGCAGAACGGCGAAGGCTAAAGGGAACACAAAAAGGGAACGGAGCTGTTTTTTCATAGAGATCATCCTTTTTGGGTGAGGATTTGGTGAAATTCTTGTTTAACAGCCTCAAGTTTCATTCCAGAGAAATGTGCAGTTTGCCAATCAAGTCCACCAGGATAGACTGTCATATTTTCATCATCGAGATAGAAATACGAGGCGACACAGGTAGTAGGAGCATAAGTGTTATTTATATAATTTTTGAGAAGAAATAAAAATTTATCGCCATTTTTAAAATTGGGCATACTATCAAGATTATATGCTGCTACTGATAGGGTGATCGTTTCTTTATCGGAACCTTTTATATAATCGTCGACCTTTAAATCAATATCTATAATCGGAATTTCAAAATAATTTTGTTTAAATTTTTATAATAAAACTAAATAGGTAGGGTCATTTTTCGGCGGCGTATAATGATAGATTCGCTTTGGATGCACTGTTAATACAGTTGCTTCAATAATAATATCTGATTGATTTATTAACTCATCAAATTGATAATTTTCATCCATTTGGTAAAATTCTGAAGGAACTAATATAGGATATTTATCAGGGCGTGTACTTTTGTTTTTTAAAAAGCTTATAAAAGTAAAAATAAAAATACCAACAAACAAGATACAGACTATACTGATAAAAACTTTATGATGCTTCAGTTTCAACATTGTTTTTAACCTCCTTTTTAAGGATACATTCTACGAAATTCATTATAATCGTATGTATAAACTTTCCCTTCTTTAACTCCATATCGTGACATCAAACTATTAAGCTCATATGAATGTCCCATTCCATACACATGTCCTAATTCATGCATTATAGTCTTAACTGCATCATTACTTGACATGTTTTTTTGATCTGGTGCAATTACAACCATCGCGTAATTAATATACACTGTTCCAGAGTTAGGTAGAGAACCATAACCATAATAGAACGTTCCGTTTGAAGCTGGAACAGTAGTAGCAATAGCACCTGTTGCCCACTGCCATGAATTCCATACATCTGTACCGGCTACCATGACATCAACATTTGAACTGTTTGAGACCTGACCAGCTCCAACATAGGTAAGGCTAATATTAGCAGGACTTTGGCTATTTAATCTACTCAC
>JAAWBP010000025.1 GCA_022792755.1 Oscillospiraceae bacterium
CTGGATATAAAAACCGCAGAACCGCCTTTTATCCGGTGCCACCCCTTCTTTCCGCTTTTCTCAGAGCAAAGCCCCGTCATTCAATATGCAAAAGGAAGCTCAAGTATTCAGCGGAGAACACGATTCCCTCACTGAATATAAAATACTTGCCGCCTTAGAGACGAGAACCGTTTGCCAGCCGCGTTGTCATCTTTCCCGTTCCACGCAGAAAAGGAGATGGGGCATGTCGACGCCGTAATAGTGCTTAATAAACGTTTTTACCGGCTTCATCCCATTGCGGGCGGCGACTTTTTGGGAAGCGGTATTGTTATCCCGGATGATGGAATAGACGCGGGGTGCATCCAACTGCCCGAATGCGTACTTTTTACAGGCCAGCGCCGCTTCGGCCGCATAACCCTGATGCCAATACCTTTTTTGAAACAGATAGCCGATTTCAAGCACCTGCTCTCCATCACAATCCTGTATTGTCAGTCCCGCCTGCCCGATCATTCTGCCGGTCTCTTTTAAGATCACCGCACACAGTCCAAACCGATGCCCGTATTCCTCATACCGGGCGAGCTGACGATCAAGCCACTCCCGCACCTCCTGGTCGCTGAAGGCGTGTTCATAGGCATACATGACCGCTTCGTCCTGCAAAATCGCGCACAGACCGTCCCAGTCGTCCTCTGTCAGCTCTCTCAAAATCAGGCGCTGCGTTTCCAGTCTCATAGTTTCCCCCCTCATAAAATGACAAATGCCGTCCGCTACAGGCCGCGTCCGTCCTCCAGCTGCCCAATCAGCCGCCGCACCTCCGGGTTGTCATAATCCCCGATGCGGAGCAACGCCATCACGTAGACGGCTTTTTCCATCGCCGGCAGTGAGACGGTTTTATCCCGCAGCAAGAGCTCCAGATATTCACGCGCAGATGCCTGGGCAATCTCAAACAAGATCACATAGGTTCTGGCAAAGTCGAAAATCGGGTTCCCCCGCCTTGCGTTGGCCCAGTCGATGATAAAATACCGATCGTTTGACCACATGATATTCAACGGGTGGAAATCGAGATGACACAGGCAGTCCTTTTCTTCAAATTCGGAGAGAAGCCGCAGAACCGTTTCCTTCTGCCCCTGCGCAAGGCCGATCCTCGGCAAATCCCACTGAAGGAAAGCCGTGAATGCCGGAAAACCATCCCCTTTGCAGGAATGAACCTGCTTTTGCAGCCGAACCATGTCGTGGACTGCCCCCTGGTATCCGTTTTGCAGCACCCTATCGGCCAGGGTGACTCCATTTATGTAATCCATCCTCACCACACGGGGATCGCCTGTTTTATAATAAGCCGCAACCGGCAGGCCGGTTTGACAGGCTAAGCTTTGCTGTCTGAATTCCCATTCGATCTGCTCCGGGGAAGCACCGCTTCTATAAACTTTGTACGCAGACCCATCCCAATAATAGACGTCGGCCTGCTTCCCCTCTCCGATCTTCCTTCTTTCCGATTCAAAGCGAGAAACTTCCATCCCGGCCCTCCTATTTTCAATTCAGCTTATGGGAGAACACGCCTGAAAAAGGCGGCAATTCCGGCCGGCTGCACGCTTTGAAAATGCAGGACGATGAGGAAAACGCCGCTTTTCAAAGGGTTCTCCTGATTGTGATCTATTTAGCACTAGGATACCATATTTGGACAAAAATGTCGACCGGAAACCGTTTTTCCCTTTACCAATCCGATGATTTCATCCCAACCCTGCGCCATTTGAGGCAGGCGTCGGTGAGCCGAACCTTCTGGTTCCACTGTTCACACCGCAGAAGGGTGATCCACCTTCCCCGCTCCCTTGTCCGCCCCGCAATTTTTCCGGCATACCGGCAGGTTCCGCAAACTTTCATCCCCATCACCGGTAATAGGGTATGCTGTGCCGAGCAATTCATTCTTCCTCGATTTTTGGGAATGCTAAAACAGGAAAAAGGAGGTGCATACCATGGCAAAAAAAGGGATGAAACGCCCTGAAGAGACCCACACCAAGCCCAAAAATGAAGCGGGGCCGGTGCCGGAGCTCCAGGGAAAAGCAAAGCATTCCAAAGAAAAGGCTAAACCGGTTGTAAAGCCATAGACCCCGCGTTCCTGCAAATGCATTCCGCCTCAGCCCGCCGCATAGAATGTGCTGAGGTGGTTTATATGCAGGCTTGCGACATTCTCTATGCGATGGAGCTTTCCGGCATCGCATATCACGACATCCAGCCGGTTTTTCCGACGGGGAGCCTCAGTACGATCAATGACCCGCTGAGCGACGTCCAGTGCTACTTCCGCCGGACGGGAGCCACCTTGTATATCACCTTCCGCGGTTCCAACTCCAGCCGGGACTGGCGGCACAATCTGACCTTCTGCAAAAAAACAGTCCCGTATGACAACGCACAGTCAAAGATCAGGGTACATGCCGGTTTTCTGGAAGCGTACCAGTCGCCTGGTGTCCGGAGCGTCATCCACTCGATGATTTCACCCGGCATTGCTGAAATCCGGATCTCAGGGCATTCGCTGGGGGCGGCACTGGCCATCCTCTGTGGTGTCGACCTGGAATACAACTTTCCCGACCGGGATTACGAGGTCGCCGTTTTCGGCTGCCCCCGCGTCGGCAACCGGGCATTCCGGGATTCCTACAACAAACGGGTCTTTAAGACGCTGCGGATCGAAAACGGAAACGACATCGTCACAAAACTACCACCCGCCGTCATGGGGTACCGCCATGTCGGGCAGAGCTTCCACATCGGCAGGATCAAGATCCCGGGGATCGTTTCCCCCAAAAATCATGAACCATCCGCTTATTACAAAGAGCTGGCGGAGCGGTTCTGGTGAAGGGTTTAATCGAAGCAATCAAGGTACAACACATTTTTTGCACAAAGCCGGTTCGGGCACGAAGGCTTGTGTCCCGCGAGATGTGCCCATACTTGAACTGGGTACCCTGCGGCAGACGATGCCCTAATTGTTTCGTCTAATCAAAGAGATCACAAAACCAGGCAAAGTGCCATTCCAGCAGAGTGTGCTATTTTTTGCCGAAGTCGAACCCCCACTGCCGCTCCAGCGCTTTAAGGCGGAAGCAGGCTTCCTTAGGCGTGCCGTCCGGATTAATCAGCCCGGCCGCCGGAACATAGCCCGGGCCGTCGAAGCTCCACCAGGTGAGGGCCTCTACCTCGGAACGGGCATAGGACAAGGTGTAAAACCACTCCAGCCAATCGGCCTGGAGCCGCTCACTCCACTGCATCTCATGCCAAAGCCCGTGGTACATATAGCGCAGGCAGTAAAGATCGCCTTCAGTGGTAAAGGGCGGCACATCCTGCTCCTTCGACGGGACGCCGAGCTCCGTCAGGTGAAGGGGCTTCCCAAAGACCGAGTAGCGGTCATAGAGCTTATCAATCGCGAGCATATCGCGCGAAGGCAGGTAGAGCTGGATGCCGACGGCGTCGTATTCCGTCCCGATTTCCTCCACCTTTTTCAGATAGGTAAAGGGCGTCATATTGCGCTCATAGACCGGGCCCCACTGGACGCGCGCATCCGCAACATTTTCGCCGAACATAAAGCAGGTGTTGATGACGGCCTTCGCCTCCGGATTCGCCTCGTGAACCGCATCACAGCAAAGCTTGGTCATCTCAGCTTCCTGCAGCTGGGTGAGGTTGTAGGAATTGCACCAGTCGTGCGCCTCATTGATCGCGTCAAAATAACGGATACGGCCTTTATAGCGGGTAACATGGCGTCTGACGACGCGGTCGATCTCCCGCGCAATGCTGCCGTCCTCCCACCTGAGTTCATGCGTCCAGGGCGGCATCCCCGCAGTGTGGGCCCACCACATGGGATGCGCTTTGGTGAGGATTCCGCTCCTGTCGAATTCATCCTGCAAATGGTCGAGCAGCTCGTAGGTGGGCTTCCCCTTTTCCCATTCGGTCCGCTCCAGATAAAAAGGAAGGGTCGCATAGTTGAAGAGGGAATCGAACAGCTCCTTCAGGCCGGGCGAATCCTTATAAGGATACTGAAAGCCGCCGCAGCCGAAGAGGAACTGGCCGCGGCGCGCCCTGCCCGCAATCCGCGCACGAGCGCGCTCTACAGCGGCGAGCTCACCCGCCCACAGGCCATTTGCCAGCGCGACGAGATTGCGCTCCGCCGCATTTGCCGCCCCGGGATTTTCCAACAGGGTTTTTGCGTCCGCCAGCATCGATTCACATTGGACAGAAGGAGTAAACCCGCCCGCCTGAAGCAGCTGTTCAACCTCGTACACCCGGCTGACCGCCGCTTCGCGGACAAACTCGAGGGAGGCATCCTTTCCGTAACCCTGCCCGCAGTTGTCGGCGGTCACCCACATGAAGCCATAGCCTGGGATCATCAGCTTCGCGTGCAGGATCACCGGGCCCTCCGGGACTTCGAGCTGGATCACGCCATCGGCGTCGATCACAGCCTTGCGGTGATAAGGCTCATAGGACATCAGTGGCATAGAGCGTGACCAATTCATCGCGGGTTACTGTTGTACCATGCACATTGAGAATTTTGATGGTAAGCATATCAATTCACTGCTCCTTATGTGGATATATATTTACAGCAGCCAAAAAAGCGCCGCATCCGCTGAAAATTTCCCTTGCCGTATTTCATCCAGAGATTTTTCCGTTTGGCTTCTCCATATCACAAGCCGGTGATTCAGATGCCGCCAATCTACTTTTTACTCTTCCCCTTATTCTTGCAAAACTCCGCGCATTCACAGCCCTCACACTGAGGGGACCGCGCCTTGCAGACTTCCCTGCCGAAATGGACGAGCCGATGGCAGAAATCGTTCGACTCTTTGGGATCCAGAATTTTTCTCAGATCCATTTCCACCTTATAGGGATCTGCTTCATTCGTCAGCCCCAGCCTGCCGCAGATTCTGATGCAGTGGGTATCGGTCACAACGGCGGGTTTCCCGAAGATGTCGCCCAGCATCAGGTTGGCGGTTTTCCTGCCGATTCCAGAAAGGCTGGTCAGTTCTTCAATGGTCTGCGGCATCTCATAATGGAATTCATCCCGCAGCTGCCGGCACATTGTTACAATATCCTTCGCCTTGGTTTTGTACAGCCCACAGGGGCGGATATACGGTTCGATCTCCTCCGCATCGGCTTCGGCAAAAGAATCGATGGTCGGATAGGCGGCAAATAGGTCTTTTGTAACAATGTTGACCCGCGCATCGGTGCACTGGGCGGAAAGGCGGGTGGCGATCAGCAGCTCATGCGGCTTTTGATAGGTAAGGGAGCACTGCGCTTGGGGGTAGCGCCTTTTCAATGTTTCGACTGCAAGCGCGGCCCGTTCTTTTTTTGTCATAATCCGACATCCTCCTTTTGAAAAAACGCCGGCGTGAAGTCACACCGGCGTTTTTCTGTTCCACTTTGGAATTAATCTTCGTCAGACGTCATCTCAACGCCCTCAATATCGGCGACACTCGTGTCTTCCGCCTGGGCCGCCGCCTGTTTCTCTTCCTCCAGAGCACGCATCGAGAGGCTGACGCGTTTTGCCTCAAAGTCGATGTCGGTGATCTTTACCTCAACTTCCTGCCCGGCCGAAAGAACATCGGAAACCTTGTTCACCCGTTCGGTCGAAATCTGGGAAATATGGATCAGCCCATCGATTCCCGGAATCACCTGCGCAAAAGCGCCGTACTGGGTCAGGGAGACGATCTTGACCGGCACTACCATCCCGGCGCTGTAATCGCGGTTCAGGATCTCCCAAGGGTTGTCCTCGCTCTTCTTATAGCCAAGGGAAATCTTCTTATTCTCCGGGTCGAGATCTTTTACATATACCTCAACCGTATCGCCAACGTTGACGACTTCGGAAGGATGTTTGATCCGCGCCCAAGAAAGCTCGGTGATGTGGATCATACCATCCACGCCGCCCAAATCGACAAACGCGCCGTAGCTGGTGAGAGACTTCACTGTGCCGGTGTAATGCTGGCCGATCTCGAGGCTCTTCCAGAACTCTTCGCGGGCCGCTTCTCTCTCCGCACGAAGAACCGCTCTGACAGAGCCGATCGCGCGGCGCCGCCCCTCGTTGACCTCGAGGATTTTAAAGCGGACTTTGTTTTTGAGCAGGGTATGCAGATCCTCAACGCGGCTGTCGCTCACCTGCGAAGCGGGGACAAACAGCTTGACGTTGTTTGCAAGCACCAATACACCGCCCCGGACAACGTCGACGATCACACCCTCTAAAACAGAACCCTCTTCATAAGCCTTGAGGATTTCCTCAAAGCCGGCCTCGGAATCACAGCGGCGCTTCGAGAGCATCGCGGTGCCTTCCTGGTCGTTGACCTTCATGACGATCAGCTCCAGCTCGTCACCCTTTTTGACAAGGTCTTCCACCTTGGCGGTCGGGTCGTCGGTCAGCTCGTCAATCGGTATGTAACCGGACTGCTTGGCGCCGACATCTATCTGAATTTCATTTGGTGAAATTGCAGTGACTATCCCTTTTACTCTTTTCCCCGCATATAATTTTTCGCCAAGGGACTGCTCCAGCAGTTCCTCAAAGCTCACTTCTTCGTCTTGTGCTTTCATAATCTCACTCATTGTGTTTCGTACCTCCTTAATTATATACGCCGGTGTAGAAGCGCCGGCAGTCACACCGACCGAACCCGCACGCCGGAGGGCGTCCCGGTCCAATTCCACATCGGTTTCTATCAAAACAGTATCACAGTACCTGCTACAGATCTCTTTCAGCTTCAGAGTATTGGAGCTGTTCTTCCCGCCGATTACAATCATATAGTCCGACTGTGCCGCCAAATCCACAGCTTCGCGTTGGCGCATACTGGTCGCATTACATATTGTATCAAAAATCAAGAGGTTTGTATAGTGTTTTTTTGCGTCTCTCCTGCAAGTTTCCCATAATTTTTGCTGAAATGTCGTTTGAGAGACCATAATCGCTGGTAAATCGACAAATTCCGGATGTTCTTTGGAAAAATTTTCTAGCTCTTTTTCATCCCGAAAGACATAAAAAGATCCGTTGCAGTGGCCGGCGATCCCCTCCACCTCCGGATGGGCCGGGTTACCCGCAATAAAGACAAAATACCCCTTTTCAGAATATTCCGAGACAATTTTATGAATTTTCGACACAAACGGGCAGGTCGCATCCTCGTAGGGGATCCCTTTTTGCTCCAGCTCCTTGTAAACACTGCGGGGGACGCCGTGGGAACGGATCACCAGGGTTTCACCCGGCTTCGCCTCATTGGGAGAGGAAACGATCCGCACCCCACGGCTCGAAAGATCATCCACAACCTGGGGGTTGTGGATGATCGGCCCTAGCGTGCAGACTGCCCGGCCCTCCTCAGCGAGCCGGTAAACGAGGGCTGTCGCACGGTCGACCCCAAAACAAAAACCTGCCGTTTTTGCGACTGTAATCTTCAATTTTGCCCCTCCAGCAGCGCTGACATTTTCAAGGTCAGCTTTTCCCTTGCGTGTTTCAGGCTTTGCCGATCCATCCCGGCAACCTCCAGCTCCTCGCAGGAAATCGGCTTTCCGTAGCGAATCGTCACTCTGCGGCGGAACCGGAGCTTTCCCTCAAATACGATCGCCGACGGGACGATGATACCCTGGGACTGGGCGGCAATGATAATGACACCCGATTTCAGCTTCAAAAGCTCCCCGCTTTTCGAACGGGTTCCCTCCGGGAAAAGCGTCAGCACCTTCCCCGCCTTCACGGTGTCGATCGCAAACTCCACCGCGCCGGTGTCCCCCTTTCCGCGGGCAATCGGGAAGGCTCCGAGCTTTTTGATAACCGGCCCCAGCACCTTGACCTGGAACAGCTCCTCTTTCGCCATAAAGGAAAGCTCACGCTTTACCTTTACCCCGAGGAAAACCGGGTCCAGATAGCTGCGATGATTGGAGCAAAGGATAAATCCCCCCGATTCAGGAAGATTCTCCACCCCCTCCACCCGGAAATGAAACGCGATGCGGACAAACGCGATGCATACGACCCGCGCGAAACTGTAAAAATTCATCGTCAGCGACTCTCCTCCAGCTCGTTCATCCGGCTTTTGATAAAATCGAGCACCTGCTCGACCGACGCTTCCAGAGAAATCCCCGTGGTATCGATCAGCTTGGCATCTTCAGCCTGCTTCAAAGGGGCGATTGCGCGGTGGGAATCGTTGTAATCCCGCTCTTTGATCTCAGCCAAAAGGGTGTCGTAATCCACCGGATTTCCCGCCTCTTCCAGCTGCTTCATCCGCCGGTCGGCCCGATCCTCGGGCGTGGCCGTCAAAAAGATTTTGATCTGGGCGTTCGGCAGAACCACCGTCCCGATGTCCCTTCCGTCCATCAGCACATTGTTTTTTTCAGCGAGCTCCCGCTGGAGGGAGAACAGAAAC
>JAAWBP010000026.1 GCA_022792755.1 Oscillospiraceae bacterium
TATGGCCGGGACGATCCGTTCGCATCGCTCTCTCCCGTCCCAATGGCCGATTGCCGCATTCCGGCTCCGCCTTCTTGCCGCAATGCCCACAAGTGGATATTATACATTATCTTTATGGCCAGGACGATCCGTTCGCATCGCTCTCTCCCGTCCCAATGGCCGATTGCCGCATTCCGGCTCCGCCTTCTTGCTATAATAATCATAGATCTAAATCAGATATGAGCCTTGATTTTTATGCGCTGGTTTTCCGCAGTATAGCTGAGGAAACGGCCTCGCCTTTAAAAATAATTTTCCCCGCTGGAGAAGTGCCCCAGCAGACAGGACTACTGATGAAAAGAGGGATTTCCATGAACGAACAAGCAAGATACGACTACAGCTACACCGAAAACCGCGAGCTGAGCTGGCTGAAGTTCAATATACGCGTATTGGAGGAGGCTGACTGTCCGCAAACCCCCGCCTTTGAGCGTCTGAAATTCATCTCGATTTTCACCAGCAACCTGGACGAATTTTATATGGTGCGGGTCGGGAGCTTATTTGACCTCGCCCAGGCAGGAGACCTCGATCCCGACAACAAATCGGGGCTCACCTGCGCACAGCAGCTGGAGGAAATCTACAAAGAGACCCCCGAGCTTTACCGAAAGCGAAACCGTTCCTATCAAAACGTCGCAAAAGCGCTGGAGGAGTACCACATCTGCCGTCCGCAGTTCGATCGCCTCACGCCAAACGAACGGAAATATATCGACAAATACTTTAAGCGCTCGATCCTGCCCCTGCTCTCCCCCCAGGTGGTAGACAACATGCATCCGTTCCCCCATCTGAACAACAAGCAGCCCTATATCGCAGCCGTCCTCCGGCACGGAAAGGACGAATGCTACGGGCTGATACCCGTCTCTCCCGCTCTGGGGCGGATCATCGCCCTTCCGGAGAGCGACCTGCGGTTTGTTCTGCTGGAAGACGTGATTTTAGAATATGCGGAGCTGGTGTTCGAGCAGTATAATATCACGGAAAAAACCGTGATCTGTGTGACGAGAAATGCGGATATCGACACCGACGAAGGGCTCTACGATGCAGACATCGATTTCCGCCAGCACATGAAAAAAATCCTGAAAAAGCGTGCCCGCCTCGCCCCCGTCAGGCTGGAGGCCGCCTCCCCTTTGAGCAAAGGCCTGCAGGGCTTTTTATGCGAACGGCTGTCCTTAAAAGGGGAACAGGTGTTTGTCAGCAAGGCGCCGCTCAACATGTCCTATGTCTTCGCGCTGGAGGACATGCTCCCCGCCTCGGTCAAGCAGCTTCTTTTAAACCAGCCCTTCCGTCCGCAGGATACCCCCGATCTCCATGCCCGTCAAAGCGTCCTCCGGCAGGTGTTAAAAAAAGACGTCGTCCTCTCCTACCCCTTTGAGAGTATGAAGCCGTTTCTGGCCCTCATCAAAGAGGCGGCGAACGACCCGGCGGTTCTCTCGATCAAAATCACTCTATACCGGATCAGCCGGGAATCGAAACTGGCGGAGTCTTTAATCGCAGCGGCGGAAAACGGGAAGGAAATTACCGTTTTGATGGAGCTGCGGGCGCGGTTCGATGAGCAGAATAACATCGAGTGGGCGCAGCGGCTGGAGGAAGCGGGCTGCAACGTCATCTATGGGTTCGACGGCTACAAGGTTCACTCCAAAATCTGCTTAATCACCCGGAAAGACCGCTCCCGCATCCAATACATCACCCAGATCGGCACGGGAAACTACAACGAAAAGACCTCCCGCCTCTACACCGATCTTTCCCTGATCACCGCCGACCCGGACATCTGTGCCGATGCCGTCAGCTTCTTTAAAAACGTTGCCATTGCCAACCTGGAAGGAAGCTATAAAAAGCTTTGGGTCGCCCCTTACAGTTTAAAATCAAACGTCATCAAAAGGATCGAGGGGGAGATTGAAAAGGCAAAGCTCGGAAAGCCCGCCGCCATCCTGATGAAGATGAATTCCCTGACCGACCGCGATGTAATCGACAAGCTCTCGGAAGCTTCCCAGTGCGGCGTCCCGGTTCAGCTGATCATACGGGGAATCTGCTGCCTGATCCCCGGCGTGCCCGGCAAAACGGATCACATCTCGGTAATCAGCATCGTCGGAAGGTTCCTGGAGCACTCCCGGGTCTATTGTTTCGGCGTCGGCAGCGAAATGGAGCTCTACATCGCCTCGGCGGATATGATGACCCGCAATACACAAAGGCGGGTGGAGATCGCCTGCCCGGTGGAAAACCCAAGGCTCAGGGAACGGATCTATAAAATGCTTCAGATCATGCTGGAGGACACCGTCAAAGGCCGGAGGCTGCATCCAGACGGACAATACCGCTTCCGCAACCGGGAGCCATTTGCCGAAGCCAGCCAGGAGCTCTTTATGAAGCTGGCCGCCGAACGCTCCCACAGCGCCGTACCGAATCAAGCACCAAGGGATTCCTTTACGCGGCGGATCAAACGCCTGTTTCACCAGAAATAACAGTTGATTTTTCCCCTAAAAAGCGCTAAAATTAGGTTTGGTTTTTACAGAAAACGACACAGTATTCTTTCAAGCAAGGAGTTTTAGCAGATGGAGCAAACCATGCAGACAATCCTCAGCCGCAGGAGCATTCGGAAGTATAAGCCCATCCGGGTGGGAGAAGAAGAGCTCGGCGCCATATTAGAGGCCGGCCTTTACGCGCCCAGCGGCGGAAACTGCCAGTACACCCGTTTTACGGTGATCCAGAACCCCGAGGTTTTAGTGGCACTCAAGCGGATCGTTGA
>JAAWBP010000027.1 GCA_022792755.1 Oscillospiraceae bacterium
GATTATTATAAATGGACGCAGTGGATTTTTTTGCAGCTTTTCAAAAAGGGCCTTGCCTATAAAAAAGAGATGTCGGTCAACTGGTGTACCTCCTGCAAAGTCGTGCTCGCCAATGAAGAGGTGGTCAATGGCGTCTGTGAACGCTGCGGCGGCGAGGTGGTTCACAAGGTAAAATCCCAGTGGATGCTCAAAATTACCGAGTATGCCCAGCGTTTGATCGACGATTTGGAAGATGTCGATTACATTGACCGGGTTAAAATTTCCCAGAAAAATTGGATCGGCCGCTCCACCGGCGCAGAGGTGGAGTTCGAGACGACAGCTGGGGATCTCCTCACCGTCTACACGACACGGCCGGATACCCTTTACGGCGCGACCTATATGGTTATTTCGCCGGAGCATCCCGTCATAGAAAAGTGGGCGGCTCAGATCGGCAATATCGACGCTGTCCGTGAATATCAGGCGGTTTCAGCGAAGAAGTCGGATTTTGAACGGGCTGAGATCGTCAAAGAAAAAACTGGCGTCCGGCTGGAAGGCGTCCGTGCGGTCAATCCCGTAAATGGGAAAGAAATCCCGATTTTTATCTCTGACTACGTCTTAATGAGTTATGGAACCGGCGCAATTATGGCGGTTCCGGCGCACGATACCCGCGACTACGATTTTGCGAAGACCTTCGATCTTCCGATTATCGAAGTTGTAGCTGGCGGCGATGTTTCCAAAGAGGCGTTTACCGACTGTGCGACTGGAACAATGGTCAATTCCGGAATTTTAGACGGCCTTTCGGTTGAAGAAGCGAAGAAAAAGATCATCGAGTGGCTGGAGGCGCATCACAAAGGCCACCCGAAGGTCAATTATAAGCTTCGCGACTGGGTCTTTTCCCGCCAGCGCTTCTGGGGGGAGCCGATCCCGATTGTGTACTGCGAAAAATGCGGCTATGTGCCGCTTCCGGAAAGTGAGCTTCCGCTCCGTTTGCCGGAGGTGGAGTCCTTTGAGCCGACCGACGATGGGGAATCCCCGCTTTCAAAGATGGAAAGCTTTGTCAATACGACCTGCCCGCATTGCGGCGGCCCCGCGAAACGAGAGACCGACACCATGCCCCAATGGGCTGGTTCTTCTTGGTATTTCCTGCGTTACTGCGACCCGCATAATCCGGATGCCCTGGCTTCTAAGGAGGCGCTCGATTACTGGCTCCCTGTCGACTGGTATAACGGCGGGATGGAGCATACCACCCTCCATCTGCTTTATTCCCGGTTTTGGCATAAGTTCCTCTATGATATCGGCGTCGTCAGCACCAAAGAGCCCTATGCGAAGCGGACCAGTCACGGAATGATCCTCGGTGAAAATGGTGAAAAAATGAGCAAATCCCGCGGCAACGTGGTCAATCCTGACGAGATCGTCCGCGAATACGGTGCGGATACCATGCGCTTGTATGAGATGTTCATCGGCGATTTTGAAAAAAGCGCGCCCTGGAGTTCCGCCAGCATCAAGGGCTGCAAACGTTTCCTCGACCGGATCTGGGCGCTTCAGGATTGTGTGACAGACGGGGAGGAGTACCGTGATGAACTCCGCGCAGCAATGCATAAAACGATCAAAAAGGTGACGGAGGACATCGAAAACCTCAAGTTCAACACTGCGATTGCGGCAATGATGACGCTGCTCAATCAAATTGCTGCGGCCGGTTCGGTCAACAAACGCGAATTCAAGGATTTTCTCATCCTTCTCAACCCATTTGCGCCGCATATTTCCGAGGAACTGTTTGAAAAAATGGGGTTCGGCGGGATGATTACAGAAAATTCATGGCCCAAATACGACGAGTCGGAATGTGTGGATGATACCGTCGAGCTTGTAGTACAAGTCAACGGAAAGCTGCGCGGCAAAATTACAGTCTCTGCGGATGTTTCCAAAGACGAAGCGATTGCAGCCGCAAAAAGTGAAGTAACTGCTGCACTGGAAGGAAAGGGGATCGTAAAGGAAATTTTCGTTCCCGGGAAGTTAATTAATCTTGTCGTCAAATAATGTTCAAGTTTTCGATTTATTTTAGGGCTTGACAGACAGTGGTTCAGCATAGTATAATTAGTTTACAGTTTTGTTTTAAACCTCTGCCTTTGGGGCAAAGGGAGGGAATAGAGAGTGTCAGAAATCAGAGTAAAGGATAACGAGTCTTTGGACAGCGCTTTGAGAAGATTTAAAAGATCTTGCGCAAAATCGGGCGTTTTGGCTGAGGTTCGGAAGAGAGAGCATTATGAGAAGCCTTCTGTAAAGCGTAAGAAAAAATCAGAGGCGGCACGTAAGCGTAAGTTCAAATAAGGACTTTAGTTACTTAACGTTACAGGGAAGCGGGCGCGATGGTGCTCGCTTTTTTGTTTCAGTGTGGGACAGGGGGACGCAATGTCGATTTTTATGCCGGATTACCTGTTGCATTCAGTTCTGGATGTAACGCCCGACTTTCTAGCAGGGCTGCATTGTTCCGCCGTTTTGCTGGATGTTGACAACACATTGGCAGTCTACGGGAAGCCGGAACCCGCCGCGGGGATCCTTGAATGGATTCAGATGCTGAGGCAGGCGGGTATTTCAATGATCATTGTGTCCAATAATACGAGAGAACGGGTCGCTCCTTTTGCGGGGAAGCTGGGGCTCGATTTTGTCTGTTGGAGCTGCAAACCGCTCGGATTCGGTATCCGCAGGGCGTGTAGACGTTTGAATGTGCCGCGGAAAAAAGCGGTGATGATAGGGGATCAAATCTTAACGGATGTAGTCGGCGGAAATCTCCAGCGGATGACAACAGTGCTGGTTGAGCCGTACGAAATGGAAACGACGGCGTTTTTTAAGTTTAAACGAAGATGGGAACGCAAATATCGGGAGCGCTTTCGAGCGTAGGAGGGTCTATAGACATGAGCGCATTTTTTGGGCCGGCTGGAAATTCCCAGAGCTTTTCTGAGATGGGGTTCAAACGAAACGACCAGGTGCCGGAATATCTTGAACGATTTGGACTCAACGCATATGAATATCAATGTGGACATGGGGTGCGGGTCAACCCGCAGACTGCCGCAAAGCTCAAAGAAAACGCTGAAGCAAAGGGGATTCGTCTCTCGTTGCATTCCCCGTATTATATCTCCCTTTCCAGTGCGGAGGAGGAAAAGAGGGACAACAGTATAAATTATGTCCTTCAAAGCGCACAGGCGGCTAAGATGATCGGAGCAAGCCGGGTGATTGTCCACTCCGGTTCCTGCGGAAAGATGACACGGGAAAAGGCGCTCGAACTCGCAAAGGATACGGTGCGCCGGTGCTTGAAGGCAATGGATGAAGAGGGCCTGGGCGATATTGTTTTCTGCCCTGAAACGATGGGGAAGATCAACCAGCTTGGCAATTTGGACGAAGTGCTCTCTCTCTGCGAGCTGGATGAGCGTTTGATCCCATGCATCGATTTCGGCCATCTCAATGCCCGCACATTGGGGCAGGTCAATTCACGGGAAAGCTTTCTCGAAATTCTGGACGCGGTTGAAAACCGGCTCGGAATCGACCGGCTCAAACAATTCCATTCTCATTTCAGTAAAATCGAATACACAGACAACGGCGGTGAAAAGCGCCATCTGACCTTTGAAGATGCGGTTTACGGCCCGGAATTTGAGCCGCTGGCCGAGCTCATTGCAAAGAAAAACCTTTCGCCGGTCTTCATCTGCGAATCGGCGGGAACGCAGGCGGAGGATGCGCAGGCAATGATGGAGATGTATCGAAAATATCTTGCAGACTGAGGGAGGAGAAGGACAGTGAGAAAAAAAGTAATTGTGATCCATGGGCCGAATATCAATATGACAGGGGAACGTGAAACCAGTATATACGGAAAAGAAACCCTGGCGGACATCAATAAACTGATCGTTTCCCATGCAAATGAGTTGGGGATGGACTGTGAAACCTTCCAGTCCAATTACGAGGGCGCCATTATTGACAAAATCCATGAAATCCGCAGCGAGTGTGACGGTGTAGTCATCAATGCGGGAGCGTATACCCACTACAGCTATGCCATCCGGGATGCGATTGCGCTGCTGAAAATTCCCTGTATTGAGGTGCATCTTTCCAATATCCACGGGCGTGAGGAGTTCCGGCATCATTCTGTAATCGCCCCGGTCTGTGTTGGGCAGATCGCTGGGTTCGGCAAGTACAGTTACCTTCTGGCGCTGGACGGCTTAAAACCGCTCCTGTGAGAAAGGCGGGGATCGTATGTGGGATTGCAGAGAACAGCTCCAAAAAGCGTCCGCTTTGATTCCAGAGCATGTGGATGCAGTGCTGATCACCTCCGGGGTCAGCCGTCAGTATCTGCTGCATTTTCCGTCGACAGCGGGGCTTTTGCTGCTGACCCGGGAGAATGCAGTTTTTCTGGCCGATTCCCGATATAAAGAAAAGGCCGATCAAACCTTTTCCGGTTGTGAAATCGTTCTGCTAACCTCGGCCGCAAAGCAGCTGAGCGCGTACTTTAAACAGTGGAACATCAAGACGTTGGCAGTGGAAAGCTCTTATATGACGTTGCGGGAGCACTCCCGTTATCAAAAGCTCTTTCCGGGGATTACAATCCTCAGCTCTGATGAATTCGACAGCGGCATGTTAAAGCTGAGAAGCGTCAAGACGCGGGACGAAATCCGCCGGATGAAGGCGGCGCAGGAGATCACCGACGCTGTATTTGAAAAAATTTGCGGTGTGATTGCGCCGGGCATCACGGAAAAGGAAATCGCCGCACGGATGGAATATGAAATGAAGCTGTTGGGCGCCGACGGCCTTGCGTTTGATACGATTGTCGTATCCGGTAAAAATTCCTCTATGCCGCACGGCACGCCGTCGGAAAAAAGGGTAGAACCGGGCGACCTGATTACAATGGATTTCGGTGCGATGCTAGACGGATATATGAGCGATATGACCCGCACGGTGGCGGTCGAGACTGTTGGAGAAGAGGAAAGAAAAGTCTACGAGACCGTTTTGGAGGCGCAGAAACGGGCTTTTGAACGGATCCGCCCCGGCGCGGTCTGCGCAGATGTCGACCGGGCGGCGCGGGACTATATCGCCGGAGCGGGATATGACGGCTGTTTCGGGCACGGTCTAGGACACAGCCTCGGAATCGAGATTCACGAAACTCCTTCCTACAGTTCGAGTGACCGCACGGTTCTCGAGCCGGGGATGGTTCTCTCTGTTGAACCGGGAATTTATCTGCCAGGAAAGTTCGGCGTGAGGATCGAGGATGTAGCGGCCATCGAAGAGGGCGGATTCGAAAATCTGACGAAAAGCCCAAAAGAGCTTTTGACCCTGTGATTTTGCCTAAAGCGGCAGTAGGGTGCGCATTTCTAAAAAATGGCCGGCGGGACGGATTTCCTACTTGTAATTGTCGGCGTTTTAGTATAAAATAGGAACATAAGAAACGAAAGATGACGGAGGTTAATTTATGATATCTGCAGGCGAATTTAGAAACGGCATTACTTTTGATATGGACGGCAATGTTTATCAGGTCATTGAGTTCCAGCATGTAAAGCCAGGGAAAGGCGCGGCGTTTGTCCGTACTAAGATCAAAAACGTAATTTCCGGGGCTGTAACCGAAAGGACTTTTAACCCGACTGAGAAATTTGAGAACGCCTTCGTTGAAAGAAAAGAGATGGAGTATTCTTATAACGACGGTAATCTGTACTATTTTATGGATCTTGAAACCTATGAGCAGGTTCCGATCGATGAGTCTAAACTGGGAGACGCGTTCCGCTTTGTAAAGGAGAATATGACCTGCAAGGTTCTTTCCTATAAGGGCAACGTTTTTGGAATCGAACCGCCGAATTTCGTAGAGCTTGAGATTACAGAAACCGACCCGGGATTCAAAGGCGATACTGCAACCAATGCGACGAAACCCGCGGTGGTGGAGACTGGCGCTGAAATCCGTGTACCGCTCTTTATCGACCAGGGTGACCGCGTGCGGATCGATACCAGAACCGGCGAATATATGGAGCGCGCATAAATTTTTCGAGTTTTGACGATACTCCGCCTAGAAAATAAAATTGAGCTTAAGGAGGCAGTTTCATGAATATTGCTGAAAAGGTCGCTTACCTGCGCGGGCTCTTGAAGGGTCTGTCTTTTGATGAAGATTCCAAAGAGGCAAAGGTTTTTGAGGCGATTATTGACACGCTCGACGAAATCGCCATGGCGGTTACCGATTTGGAGGAAAATCAGAGTGAGCTTGAGGAACTGGTATCTATCATAGATGAGGATCTCGGCGAGCTGGAAGACGATTACTATGATCTGGACGAAGAGGAAGATGGGGACGACGATTTCGGCGAAGAATATTATGAAGTAGTCTGTCCAACCTGCGGCGACACCATCTGTTTGGACGAAGAGATGCTCGACGAAGGGGAGATGGCTTGTCCGAGCTGCGGCGAACATCTGGAATTTGACTTAGACGACGTCGATTGCGATTGCGGCTGCGAGCACGATCATGACGGCTGTGACTGCGGCTGCAAAGAATAATTCCCAAGTTGATTTCATATCTTTTGTATAATTTAATAGTTGTCTGTTTCGGGGCGGAGTGCAATTCTCCACCGGTGGTAATGAGCGAACAGCTCTAGTCCACGCGCTGTAAAAGGCTGATCTGGTGTGATTCCAGAACCGACGGTATAGTCCGGATGAAAGAAACGGAAACACCTTTTGTTTTCGCGCGCCCTCAGACGTCAGTCTGGGGGTTTTTATTTTCCAAAACAGCCTCTATTGATTATAAAATTTTTTATTCATGGAGGAATTCAGAATGAACCAGAAAAAAGTGAATGTCAGGCGTTTAACCATCACCGCCATGCTTGCGGCCGTATCCTCGGTGCTGATGTTTTTCAGCTTCAATGTGCCGCTGATGCCGAGCTTTATTAAAATGGATTTTTCCGAGCTGCCCGCTTTGTTTGCTTCTATAACGCTTGGGCCTGTTTCAGGAGTGGTTGTCTGTTTGGTGAAAAACCTCGTCAATCTATTTTTCAGTACGACAGGCGGCGTCGGCGAACTTTCCAATTTTCTTCTCGGCGCCTTCTTTGTTCTTCCCGCGGGTTTTCTTTGCAGGAAGGATAAGAGTTATAAAAACGCGATCATCGGTTCTCTGATCGGCGCCGCTATAATGGCTTTGTTCAGCGTTGCATCAAATTATTTTGTAATCTATCCGGTTTACTATAATTTTCTTCCGGAAGAGGCTGTCCTTGGGATGTATCAGGCGATTAACCCCGGTATCCATTCAGTCCTGGACGCCCTTTGGATCTTCAATATGCCCTTTACCTTTATTAAGGGGCTTTGCAGCGCTGTGATTGCGATCCTTCTCTATAAGCCGCTCCTTCCTGTTTTAAAAACGAATTATTAGCAGTACTTGACAAGCAGAGAAGAATTTTATATAATAAATACGAACAAAAGAATAGCCTTATCAAGAGTGGCTGAGGAATCAGGTCCTGTGAAGCCCGGCAACCTTTTCAGTAAGGTGCCAAATCCTGCGGTGCAAACCGGAAGATGAGGAACATAACGAGATGTTTCAGCGTCCGGTTTTACCGGGCGCTTTCATTTTGTATCTTTATTTTCTGGAGGTATTCATATGGCGAAATTTCTCTTTACATCGGAGTCCGTTACAGAAGGACATCCAGATAAAATCTGCGATCAAATTTCTGATGCGGTGCTCGACGCCCTTTTAGAGCAGGATCCGATGTCCAGGGTTGCCTGCGAAACGACAACAACAACTGGAATCGTAAACGTTATGGGTGAAATTACTACCAACGCGTATGTCGATATTCCAAAGATTGCACGTCAGGTGGTTCTTGACATCGGATATGACCGTGCAAAGTACGGCTTCGACGGCAACACTTGTGCGGTGGTTACTTCGATCGACGAGCAGTCTGGGGATATTGCCATGGGCGTTAATAAAGCGCTTGAAGCGCGCGGCGGTTCTGGCGAGGACACTGATTCTACTGGCGCGGGCGACCAGGGGATGATGTTCGGCTACGCCTGCGACGAAACTCCAGAGCTTATGCCGATGCCGATTTCGTTGGCGCATAAACTGGCGCTTCGCTTGACAGAAGTTCGGAAAAACGGGACGCTTCCATATCTCCGTCCGGACGGAAAAACACAGGTGACGGTCGAATATGTAGACGGTGCTCCCCAGCGTGTCGATGCAATCGTTGTTTCGTCCCAGCACAGTGATGCAGTTTCGCTCGAGCAGATTCGGGCCGATATCATCGAGGATGTCATCCGCCCGGTTGTTCCCGCGGAGCTTTTGGATGAAAATACCAAGTTTTACGTCAACCCGACTGGCCGTTTCGTAATCGGCGGCCCGCAGGGGGACAGCGGCTTGACCGGCCGTAAAATCATCGTGGATACTTACGGCGGTTATGCCCGTCATGGCGGTGGCGCCTTTTCGGGTAAAGACCCGACCAAGGTTGACCGGAGCGCTGCTTATGCCGCCCGCTGGGTTGCTAAAAACGTCGTTGCTGCCGGCCTTGCTAAGAAGTGCGAGGTAGAGCTTGCTTATGCGATCGGTGTTGCCCACCCGGTTTCCGTTATGGTGGACAGCTTTGGGACAGGCGTTGTTTCGGATGAAAAACTCGCTGAGGCGATCAACAAGGTTTTCGACCTACGTCCGGCGGCGATTATCCGGCAGCTCGACCTGAGAAAGCCGATTTACCGGAAGCTCGCCGCTTATGGGCACATGGGCAGGGAAGACCTCGGCGTTACTTGGGAGAAAACGGATAAGGCCGAGGAACTGAAAGCCGCAGTAAAATAAATGATAAGAAAAGGGGCTGTTATTGGGGCACCCTCCGTAAGGAAGGTGCCCCAAGGCTCTTGTATCTTAATTAAATATTGTTGTGTTGAAGCGGTGTAGCCTATTAGCTATGCCGTTTTTGTTTTGCTACATTCCCGTTCTTCTAAATGTTCTTGGAACGCATTTTCCATTTCTTCGTGACTGAGTTCCCACAGAATACCTACGCCGTTGTAGTGGATGTCCATCAGCTGAACACGCTTGCCATCAAGGTATCTCGGCGAATACACGATAATCCTGTCTATAAATTCGTGTATCAGTTCGGGCGTGAGTTCCCTGAGTTCGGTAATCTTCTTTACCTTGTCAATGAATTTTTGCAGGCTCTCGGTCTTATCCGTTTCGGTTTCGAGATAACTTTCCATTTCGGGAATATCCGCTTTTAGGAGTTGCTGTTCTTCCTCGTAGGACATTGGCAAGTATCGTTCATCGGATATTTTACCGATAGCGTTATCCTCGTAGAGTTTCTGTATTAAACCGTCAATCTCTGCGATACGCTTCTTTGCCTTGTTCAACTCTCGGCGTTTCTCCGCAAGCTCTCTTTTCTTATCCTCGCTGTAACATTCCATCTGCTTTGGGCAAACTCTTTTTCAAAGGCTTGCACATTGA
>JAAWBP010000028.1 GCA_022792755.1 Oscillospiraceae bacterium
CAGGAGCCGCTCCAATCCCATCCCGAAGCCGAGCCCCGGCGTCTTCGGCCCGCCGAGCTGCTCGATCAGCCCGTCATACCGGCCTCCTCCGCAGACCGTACTCTGCGCGCCTAAGTCGTTCGAAACGAATTCGAAAACCGTTTTGGTGTAATAATCCAAGCCCCGGACGATCTTCGGATTGATGGCGAACTCGATCCCCATCCCTTTCAGGCGGGCTTGCAGGCTCTCGAAGTGGCTGCTGCACTCCCCGCAGAGAAAATCGAGCATCACAGGGGCGTCTTTTGCAATCTCAGAGCAGACCGGGCTTTTACAGTCGAGGATCCGCATCGGGTTTTTCTCGAGGCGGGTCAGGCAGGTTTCGCAAAGTTGATCCCGGTACCTCTCAAAATAAGCCTTGAGCGCCGCATGGTATTTCGCGCGGCATTCCGGGCAGCCGATCGAGTTGATCTGGAGCTCCAGCCCCTTGACCCCCAGCGTCCGGAAAATTTCATCCGCGACCCCGATGACTTCCGCGTCCGCCGCGGGGGAAGCCGCGCCGATCATTTCGACGCCGAACTGGTGGAATTCCCGCAGCCTGCCCGCCTGCGGCTTTTCATACCGGAAGCAGGAGGTGATGTAATTGAGCTTGAGCGGCAGTGCCTCGTTGAGCAGCCCCCGCTCCAAAACGGCCCGCATGGTGCCCGCCGTCCCCTCCGGCCGGAGGGTGATGGAACGCTCCGTCCCGTTTACGGTAAAGGTGTACATCTCCTTCTGGACAACGTCGGTGGTGTCGCCGACCGAACGGGTGAAAAGCTCGGTGTGTTCAAAGGTCGGAAAGCGGATCTGCTTAAACCCGTAAAGGGAGGAAACCTCGGTGACGAGATCCTCCAGAAACCGCCAGCGATAACTCTGTCCGGGCAGGATATCTTGCGTGCCGCGCGGGGCCCGGTATTGTACTGCCATAAGTTTGTTCTCCTTTTTTGCGCAGGGAATTCCTGCCTCGATTTTAATCTGTCAGGGGGCGTCCTTCTGCCCCGCCGATTCCCATTCCCGCTGCGGCAAACTCCGCCGCCTCAGCAAGAAAGCCCCTCAACCCTGCCGGCCGAGGAGCAAATGATGCGCCTGATCCGAAACGGATTCAGCGGTTCGGATTGATGATGGTGCGCCAGTCGAGGTCGCCGCGCTCCAGGCCGTGAACCAAAACCTCAGCAGTGGCAATGTTGGTCGCCACCGGGATGTTGTGCACGTCGCAAAGGCGCAGCATATTCATTTCGTTGATCTCGTGCGTTTTGGAGGTCATCGGGTCGCGGAAGAAGAGGAGCAGGTCGATCTCGTTGCAGGCGATGCGGGATGAGATCTGCTGATCCCCGCCGTGGCTGCCGCTCAGAAAGCGCTGGATCTCAAGGCCGGTCGCCTCGGATACCAGCTTGCCGGTCGTCCCGGTGGCGCACAGATTGTGCCGGCTGAGGATTCCACAGTAGGCAATGCAGAACTGTACCATTAACTCTTTTTTGGAATCGTGTGCGATCACTGCTATATTCATTACAAATCCCCCTTTATTGGATCAGCAGTTCAATATAATCTCCCAGGATGCGCGAAGCGATGTTGTAAAACACTTTGGAGCAAAGGGTCTTTTTCCGGAAAGAATCCGGGCCAAATTCAATCGAGGACAGCTCCTCGTCCATTGGGACCACCCCGATCAGCTGAGCCCCGACCAGGTCGATGACTGCATCGAGGTCTTCGATTTCATTCTGATGTATTTTTTTGTGGTAGACTTTATTGATCACCAGCCGGATGTCGGAAACACCGTATTGGCCGAGCATCCCTGTCAGCCTTCCGGCGTCGCGGGCGCTGACCATATCGGGGGTGGCGACCACCAGGACGAGATCGGCAATCTTCGGCGCAAGCAGGAGCGAAACGCCGATCCCCGCCGGCGCGTCGACGATCACAGTGTCGAAGAACCGGGAGAGCGCCTTGCAGAAGGCGGCTACGTCATCGTAGTCGATCCGGGACGAAATCCCGGACGGCGCCGCCACCAGGGAAAGATGGCCGTCCGCCGTGACCGGCACCACGCCGTCACTCAGCTTACACTCTCCCCGGACGATATTCCCGAGATCGTAGACCGTGCGGTCTTCCACGCCGAGCATCAAATCCAAGCCGCGCAACCCAATATCCAATTCCACGATCACCGTCTTCCGGCGCATCGCCGCATAGGTCAACCCCAAAGCAGCGGCCACCGTCGACTTTCCGACGCCGCCTTTTCCGGATGTTACTAAGATGATATTCGGCATGATCAATCCCTCAATTACATTTTAACCATATTGACGGCATTTGTCAAAAGTTTTCTTCGTATTTTGGCGCTGCCGTCAACTATTCACCCGAAGAACTGGGATCTGAGGAGTCGGGAGAAGCAGGGTTTCCAGCCTGCTGGCCGGAGCGCTGCGCCTTCAGCGTGTTGTAGGCGGTAATCACCTGCGCCGCCATATCCGCCGAATACTCTCCGCCTTCGATCACCGCGGCGAAAGCGATTTCCGGGGCGGACTGCGCTGGATAATACCCGATCACGGTCGAGTTGGTCTGTTCCTTCGTCACCTGGGGGGTACCTGTTTTGATGGCTGCGCCGCCCGGAAGGTTTACCATGCTCGCCCGCCTGTTAGCCGCCCCCTGCATCCCGCGCTGGACAATGTCGAAAAGTTCATCATGCCCCGCAAGCTCGTCATTGAGCACCTCCGGCTGGGTTTCCCGGACAATCTGGGTCAGGTCGTAGCTGTTGACCGATTTGATGATATGGGCGGCATACCGCGTGCCCTTGTTGGCGACCGTCATCGCCTGGATCGCCATCTGAAGCGGCGTGACCTTTGTCTCCGACTGGCCGATCGCCGCCTGCCAGGTGTTGCCCATGTACCAGGTGCCGCCGCTGTCTTCCACCAGCTTCGGGCTTGCAACCTGCCCCGGCGCGTTGCGGATTTCGAGGCCGGTTTCCTCCCCCAGCCCATAGATCGCCGCGTACCGGTCGATCGATTCAATGGTCAGCCGCCGCCCCACGTCATAGAAAAAAATATTGCAGGACTGGGTCAGCGCGCTTACCACCGCGATATTGCCGTGCACGCCGGTACAAGTCGGATGATAACCGTTTGGATTGGTGTCGTAGTAATAGGTACCGCCGCAGCGGAAGGTGCTTTTCTCATCGATGATCCCTTCGAAAAGCGCCCCCGTTGCCGTCACCGTCTTAAAGGTGGAACCCGGGCGGTAGATTTCCCAAAAAGCCCGGTTGGTTTTCGGCTTGAGCAGATCGCTGTTGATCTGGGCGCTTAATACCGGATCGCTGAGGTCGCTCATCTTATAGGTGGGATAGGTCGCCGCAGCCAAAACCTCTCCCGTTTTAACATCAAGCACAACGATTGCACCCGAATTCGCGTTCCTTCCCAATTTCCCCGCGCGCTGGAGGTTTATGATGAATTCCTCCAGAATCGTCTGCACCTGCTTCTGGAATTCCATGTCGAGGGTCAGCACGACCGAATTCCCCGCAACCGGTTCCTTTGATACGGTGGTCGAGATCACGTCCCCCTTGTTGTTCTGCTCCACCACGATCTTCCCCGAGACGCCGCGCAGTTCGGATTCCATCACCGCTTCGATCCCCTCACGGCCGACCTTGTCGTTCAGGGCGTAGCCGTTCTGCGTGTACTTCTCCACCTCTTCCGGGAAGATGGCGGACATCGACCCGATGATATGGGGCAACAAGTCCCCATCGCCGCTGTAATCGCGGATCGACTCAGCCGAAACCGAGACGCCGGGGTATTTGAAGCTGACTTCCTCGACCACCGTCACCGTTTCAGGGGAGATATCCTCTGCAAAGGTGTAGCGGTTGTAGATCGAAAAATCGCCGGCATACATCCCGTAGCGGACACCGGCAAGCGTCCTCAGTTCGGCGCCTGAATACTCCTCTAAGCCGAATTTATTGATAATCTCCGCCATGCACTCTTCCGCCGAAGCATAAGTCTGCATCCCGAGTTTCTTTTTCATCCGGGCAGCATCCTCATCCTCCCCCGGCAGGAAGGTGTAGGGGCTTTCCCGCGAAATCGGAAGATCGTCCACCCAGTCCTCACCGGCATCACTCAAAATCTTGGTCAAAGCGAGGATGGTGCTGTTTTCGGTCCCCTCTTTTAAAAACGCCCGGTCAAAAACCAGGTTGAAGCCCGCTTTATTGCTCACCAGATCGTTCCCAAACCGGTCGACGATCTTCCCCCGCGCCGCGTTGACCGGAACCTCACTCACCGTCCTGTTGCCAGCCGCTTCTAAGTACTGCTCCCCGTTGACGACCTGGTACTCGATCAACCGAAAGCCGCAGAGAGCGCCCATCACTGCGACCATCACCGCAAGGGCAATCACCCTGATCTTTCCACTCTTCATAAAAGGCCTCCGTTTCGCTACTTCTCCACCAGGTTTTCAAACTTTCTGTGCAGCCACCGCAAGGGGAAAAAGAACAGCGGGACTACCGCCGTTGTGTAAAGCGCTGTCGGCAGAATATAGCGCAGCAGGATCAAATGGCTGTTTTCATAGCCCCAGACCAAATAATAAAACAAATAGTCGAGCAGCCCCTGGAGCACCATCGTCAGGCCGCAGAACAGCATGGAATTCAAAAAATTGTTCCCGGCAAAATACATGGTCGCCAAGGAAACCGCGATGCAGCAGAGCATCAGGATCGCGGCGTTGAATCCCGGGGTTTTCCCGGAGGAAAAATCCCACATAAAGCCGGCGAGGATGCCGAACGCCATGGCGTACCACTCCCGCTCCTGCATCGAAAGGGCGATGATGAAGGAAACGGCCAGCACCGGGCGGATCTCGTAAATCCCCAAAAAAGGGAGGGTGGTCTGCAAAATAAAAAAGAAAAACAACAGGGCGATATACACCGCCCATTTGATCGCCGAAACCGTCTTTTTCCGCATCAGCTTTCACCGCCCTGGCTTTTTCCGTAAAAGTCGGTGATTACAAAAACCTGTTTAACCGTTTTGATATCAAAGGCCGGCGTCACCGTTGTGCAGGCGGTGATCCCGTGATCCTCGGTTACCACCTTCCCGGCGATTCCGATAATGATGTTTTTCGGGTAAATCCCGCCCGTGCCGGAAGTCACGATGATGTCCCCCGCCTCGATCTCACTCTCCGCATTGAGATAGGAGAGCTTGCACTGGTTTTTTTCCGAAAGCTCGATCGTCCCCGAAATCGTGCCGATCTCCCCTGTCCCCTGTTCGATGACGCCGATCGGGGAGAGCTCCGGGCTCAGGATCGTCGTCACCTTGGAGTAAACCTCCCCCACCTCTGTGACGACCCCGACCAAGCCCTCCGATGTGATGACGGTGTCGTGATCCTCGATCCCGTGGAGAGCGCCTTTATCGATGGTAAAGGCGCCGAAGCGCTCCGAAGGGTCCCGCGCGACCACCATTGCCGCTGTCAGCTGGATGTTCGGATCCTCTTCCTTCAGGCCCGCAAGCTCTTTGAGCTGCTCATTTTCCCGTTTGATCCGGTCGAACTCTACCAGCTCCGCCCGGAGCTCGGCGAGTTCCTCCCGGAGCGTCTGGTTCTGGTTGTAATATTCCTCTGCGTTTACAAATTTGCCCAGAAAATCGGTGGTTGTCTCCGAAAGATAGGAAGACAGCTGCTGGAAAGGCGACGAAATTGCCCCAATGATCTGCGAGGTCACGGTACCAATCCCCTTTTGAGAAATGGCGTAAATCATGAAGCCCAGCAAAAGGGCCAGTACGATCATGACCGCTTTGAAAAACTTGCTGCGAAAAAATTCACGCATCGCTGCCTCCTATTGCTGATTTTACCCGTCGAGCGGCCTCGGCCGGACACGGAGCACCTCTGCCCGCAATCCGCACACCGGCGCTTTTCCGGTCTTTGAATTTTAGCCCTGCAAGCCGCTTTAAGACGGAACAGGTACGCGAAGCAGATTAATAGCGCGAGGTGTCGTCGGAGAGGACGTCGTAAAGCTTATCGCTGTTTTCGAGCACCATCCCCGTGCCCTGGGCAACGCAGTCCAGCGGGTTTTCCGCGATATGGACCGGCATCCCGGTCTCTTCATGGATCATCGTGTCCAAGCCCCTCAAAAGGGCGCCGCCGCCGGTGAGCATGATCCCGCCGTCGATGATATCCGCCGCGAGCTCCGGCGGGGTTCTCTCCAGCGTGATCTTGATGGCCTCGATCACCTTCTCGAGCGGCTCGGCCAACGCCTCCCGCACCTCCTGCGAGGTAACGATCAGGTTTTCCGGCAGGCCGTTGAGCAGGTTCCTGCCCTTGACCTCCATGGTGAGCTCCCCGTCCAGGGAATGGGCCGAACCGATCTCCAGCTTGATATTCTCAGCGGTGCGCTCGCCGATCAGGAGATTGTATTTTTTCTTTAAGTAATCGATGATCGAGCGGTCGAATTCATCCCCGGCAACCCGAACGGAGCGGGAAGCGACGATGCCGCCCAGGGAGATGACCGCGACCTCGGAGGTGCCTCCGCCGATATCGACCACCATGCTGCCGCGCGGCTCCGCCACAGGGAGCCCTGCGCCGATGGCCGCGGCCATCGGCTCTTCAATAATCGCAACCTTTTTCGCCCCCGCGCGCTCTGCCGACTCCTTGACGGCGCGGCGCTCCACCGCGGTGACGCCGGACGGGATGCAGATGATGACGCGCGGCTTGGAGATGCTCTTAGCCAGCGCTTTTTTGATGAACTCCTGGAGCATCGCCGTGGTGACCTCGAAGTCGGCGATTACCCCGTCCTGAAGCGGGCGGACTGCCACAATGGAACCCGGCGTCCTGCCGATGACGTCCTTCGCCTCCTGCCCAACCGAGCGGACGGTATTGCTGCGGGTGTCAACCGCGACGACCGACGGCTCGCGGATGATGATCCCCTTTCCCCTCATATAAATCAAAGTGTTCGCCGTACCCAGGTCGATCCCGATATCACGTGAAAACATAATGCTCCCCTTTCTCTATTCCAGCAAAAATTTGCAGATTCAAACAATTTTACCTCTTTTTTTAGGCTATAACAGTTCTATTATAACCGCAACGCCCGGAATTCTCAATAAAAAAATCCGAAAAATTTGTTAATAATGTCGAATTTTTCATCTTCCCGTCGAGCCGAAACCACCTGTTCCCCGCAGCGTGCCGTCGAGCTCCGGAACTTCGCGAAGCTCCGGCAGGCAGACGGGCGCGATCACCATCTGGGCGATCCGTTCAAACGGCGCGACGGTGTAGGGCTCCTCCCCGATATTGGCCAGGGTGACCAGGATTTCCCCCCTGTAGTCGCTGTCAACCACGCCGACGCAGTTCGCCGGGATGATCCCGTGCTTCGACGCGAGGCCGCTGCGGGCGTAGATAAACGCGGCGAGCTCGGGCGACGGGAGGGCGACCGCAATCCCCGTCCCGATCCGGACGCGGCAGCCCGGCCCGATCTCGGCCGGCTGATCCAGCAGGGCGAACAGGTCGTAGCCCGCGCTCCCCTCGGTTGCGCGGCAGGGCGTTTTCGCACGGGGGTCGGTTTTTTGAAATGCAAGTGTCATGTCAATCGCCATACGATACGGCGCAAACGAGAAAAAACACGAAAATTATCGGCGTATTTTTGCCGGGGATTCCCTCGGCTGCGGAATTTCTCTTTCGCGCCCGGTACCGTCCCTTCCTCTTTATTTTTGCAGAAAAAGCCGCCTTCTATTCCACGCCGCGGTAGGATAACCCCCGGGTAAAGCCCCCGGACGGCTTCCCCCCGGCCTGATAACATTCCCAAACCGCGGCGCATTCCTCCGCGGTTTCCCCAGTAAAATAGAGCAGGCCGAAATCGGCGAACCGGGTGTCCGCCTGTTTGTCAGACAGAAGCAGGGGGACGCAGTTGAAAAGCTCAGCCATCTCGCTGTCGCACTGCACCGGAAACCGGTTCCCCAGCCGGTCGGTGAGGAACCGCCCTTTGCAGCCACCGCAGCCCTGCCGCGCCTTGAGCGGACAGTTGCGGAAGATCATCAGCGGAAGCCTTCCGTAAAGTGTCAGGCCCACCGGCACCGGAGAACGGAGCCGGGAAGCCTGCGCGAGCTTCATCTCAAAGGACACGGTGATGTCGGCCGCACCGAGCCGGGCAGCTTCTGCGGCGGCATAGGAGTTGACGAGGTTTAAGCCGAACATCCCATGGGAGATCAGCCCAAACCGCTCCGCCAGCCCAAACTGCCCGATGTTCTGGATCCCGGCGCGAAGGAACCCGGCTTTTGTGGCCTCCTCCATCTGCCGGACGAGCTTCGTCTCGTCGTACCGCACCCGGGGCAACTCTAAAATCAGCCCTTCCCGATGGGGAAACAGGTCTTCCCGGTTCCGGAGCACCTCCTCCAGCGGGAGGTAGAAGCAATCCGGCTCCTCCATCGGAAACGCCGCCATCTGTTCGAAGCGGGAAAACCGGGGCCGCAGTTTACAGCCGCCTTTGGGAAACTCCCCGCAAACAGGCGGATCCTTCTCATAAAAAGGCTGTTTTTCCGGGGCGGAGCGGCGCTCGTCCAACTGGCTCACAGCCTCCCGCCGCAGGGCGTTGAGGGCTGACGCGGGCAGAATAGGAGTTCCTTCCCCGTGGAAGGAAAATCCCTCCAGATAATACGGCGTCCCGCCCAGCTTCTCCAATGCGGCTTTCGCCCGCGCTTCGTCCGTTGGGCGGTTTTCGGCCCGCGCCGCCGCAGGCCCGTTTACCTCGACCCGGTTCCCTCGGCCGTCCTCGGCGGAGAGCACCGCCGGCTTCCCCTCGGACAAAACCAGCTCCATCCGCAAGGGGATCCTTTGCAAAACCGTTTTGTTCTCCGCCGCCAGCCGCTTCAAAACACCCTGTGCGGCCGCCGCATCTTCCTTGGTACGGGAGCCGAACATCGCCAGATCACGGCGGTTTTCGAGATAGCCGTTTGTAAAACCGCTCCTGGAAAAGACGGCGCGGAGGGTCTGCAAATCCGGCTCGCCGCCCCGGAGCTTCTGATAAACCGCGCGGACAGCCGCCCCCACATATTCGGGGCGCTTCATCCTCCCCTCGATTTTAAAGGAGGATATCCCCAGTTTCGCAAGCGCTTCCAGATCTTCCAAAGCGGACAAATCCTTTAAGGACAGATCGGCTGAACCGCTGCCGTCCACCGAGAAGGGGAGGCGGCAGGGCTGGGCACAGCCGCCCCGGTTGGCGCTGCGGGAACCGATCATCGCGCTCAGGGTGCACTGGCCGGAAACCGACATGCAGAGCGCCCCATGGACAAAGACTTCGAGCTCGATCGGGGACGCCTGTGCGATCACACCGATCTCCTCGAGGGTCAGTTCCCGGGCCAGAACCGCCCGTTTAAAGCCGAGCCTCGCCGCCTGTAGCACGCCGGAAAGGGAGGTTACACTCATCTGGGTCGAGGCGTGGAGCGGCATCTCCGGCGCCCATTCCCGCAGCAGGGCCGCGACCCCCAGATCCTGCACGATCAGCGCATCCACCCCTGCATCACAGGCCGTCCGGACGCACTCTTTCAAGGCGGCAAATTCACTGTCGAACACAATGGTATTCACCGCCTGATAGACCTTTACCCCACACCTGTGGCAGAGCGACACGGCGCGGGAGAGCTCCTCCGCATCAAAATTCGCAGCCGAGGCGCGGGCAGAAAAGCTCTTCTGCCCGAGATACACCGCATCGGCGCCGCTGTTGACCGCTGCTTCGACCGCCTCAAGGCTCCCGGCGGGCGCGAGAATTTCCGGGAATTCAGCGCTTGCCATCAGGGGCGATATTCCGCCGGAGCTCCTTGAGCCCCAGTTCCGTTTTCAAACTTTCGATCTCCCGCTCCCGGTCTTCGAGGGCGATGCGGAGATTGTCGGCCTCGGCCCGCGCCTTGCCCGCCTCCTCGACGTAGTTGCGGATCTCCCCCCGGATGTTGTCCATATCCGAGGTGGTTTTATAGCTGTCGTCCATCAGGCTCAGCCCCACCAGGATGGCGGCAGAGGAGAGGGAAAGGGTGTCGTTTTCCTCCATCAGTTCGGTGATCTTCTGATCCAGCCGGGCAGCGAGCTGCTGGACGTAGGCCGGCTGTTCATCCGCCTGAAGGGAGTACTCCTTCCCACAGATTGTGATTTTCACTTTGTTTCCTTTGTTCATCTTCCCACCTGCTTATGTAATTTCAAATTCATATCGTTTCCCGCCCCTTTGGGCCTCTCTCAAAAGGGCGGACGGATTCCCGCTATTTCAGCAGCCCTTCCCGCACCGCCGTTTTCAGCACCGCGATCTGGGTTTTACAGTCGGGCAGTTCGCCGCCCAGCACCATCGAAAGAAGGGTTTTGAGCGGAATCTTTTCGACCTTCAAAAACTCCCCTTCATCCAGCTTCTGCTCCGAAAAGGACAGCCCCTTTGCCAGAAAGACCGGGATGACCTCCTCGCAGTAGGCCGGCGTGGGGTAGATTTTCCCCAGAAAGACGTATTCTTCCGCCGCCGCCCCGATCTCTTCGAGCAGCTCACGTTTCCCGCACTCGAGGGCGTCCTCACCGTAGTTGAGCTTCCCCGCCGGGATTTCGAGGACAGCCTCCCTCGCCCCGTGGCGGTACTGGCGCACCATATAGACGTTTCCGTCCCCGTCCAGCGGGAGGATCCCCACCCCGCCGGGATGCTCCACAATCTCCCGCGCGGCCTCCCTGCCGTCCTCCAGCGCCACCTTGTCCCGGCGCAGATTGATGATCTTCCCCTCGTAGATGCGTTCCGACGAGAGAATGGTCTCTTCCAGCTTCACAACAGGTTCCCCCTTTATGCGGTCGGTTTTCTGCCGGGGGAATCCCCCTGCTTTTCTGAGAAGGGGGAACGCCTTTCCAGCAGTCCTATCGCCCTCTTGTCTTTTATTATCACATAATCTTCCCTAAAATACAACCCGAAATCGCCCAATCTATATGGAAATTCCTCAAAAACCGGACGCCACATAAACGGCGTGCCGCCTCAATATAATATTTAACGGCGGCCGGATCGGGCCGCAGAGGATTGTCTTCCGGAGGCGTTTATGTTAGAAGAGCTGTTTTCCTGCGGTTTCTGTTACGACAAAACCGTAGAATTTTTATCGAACCGATGCAGGGAATGCCCCACCCTGCGCAGGATTCCCATGGGGAAGAGCAGCTGCGGGAGGAGGCTGCCCGCCGTCGCAATCGGGAGCCTAAAAAATCCGGTGCTGTTCGCCGCAGGCTTTTCGGCCGACGACCGGGTGAGCGTTCTGCTCCTGCTCCGCTTCTTAGCGGATCTCACCGACCCGGAGGATGCGCAGGGGATCATTTCGGCGGGGAACCTCCCCCGGTTTTTCGACCGGGGCGGACTGATCCTCCTGCCGATGGTCAACCCGGACGGCTTTGAAATTGCCGCGCGCGGAACCGACGCTGCGCTCTACCTGAAAAAGCTCGCCCAAATGGCGGAAGGCCGGATGGAAGGAGCCTGGCGTTCCTCTGCCACCGGGGTTGACCTCACAAAGAACTTCGACCTCGCCTTTGACTATGACAGCGGGTGGAACGGGCGGGCCGGGGAACCGGATTTCCCCGGAAGCCGCCCGGAGAGCGAGGCGGAGACCAAGGCGTTGATCCGGCTGTGTTCCGCGTTCCATCTCAAACGGGCCGTGGAATTCCGCACGCCGGGGGAAGCCATCCTCCCCGCCTATGGGCAGTACGCCCCGCCGAACGCACGGATCAGCGGGGAGCTGATCGCCAACTCCTGCGGATACCGCCTGCCCGATCCGGCGGAGGCCTTTGAACGGGGGAGCTTTAAGGATTGGTTTGCCGCGCGCAGCGGCCGGGAGGGGTACACGATCAAAGCCGGGCGGAGCAACCCGGTTCCCGAAGGAGACCTGGAGCCGCTCTACGCCCGGCTGGTGCAGACTATGCTGCTCTGCATGGTTTTGTAATTCAGGCGGAGTGCCTCCGCTGTCAACGCCCATGACCGGGCAGGAAAATGCGCGCCCCTGCAGTTTACTGATTTTGGGGCTGCCATCCCGTGAATCATCGATAAGACAAGTACGGTGCACCTCGCGGGGCAGGGTACCCCTGCGGCCTGTGCCCAGGCAGGGCAGTTCGCACACCAACGTTTTTCCAATTTTTGAGTTTCAGCCCTGTGAGGTGCCTTGAAGCAAAGCGGGAACATTGTGTCTCGCGGGGCAAGGCACCTCTGCGGGGCCTGTGCCCAAGCGGGGCAATTCGCACACCAAGGTTTTGCCGGTCTTTAGATTTTTGTCCTGCGAGGCGAATTGTACGAAACATGTGCCGCGCGGGTTACGAATGCTGTTTTTAGCACCACCTGAGAATCGCGCATCGCCAGCAGGGGTACCCTGCCGCTCTTCAGCTTCCAAAGGGCAACCTGCGGGAAAGGGTTTTCCGGGAAGGGGAGAAAAGCTTGGTCCCCGCCGGTTCGCCGTGATAGCGCCGCATGAGAAGGTCGGCGGCAATTTCGGCCGTGAGCGCGTTCTCCGGCCCGCTGTCCAAGCAGAAGTAAACGCCCCGGTAATCCTCCGTTTCCCCGATCACCGGCAGGAGGTCGGCGGTGCAGCCATAGCTCCCCGCAGAGCAGTAAGCCGGGGTGATCCGGTCGATGCCGCAGAACATCCGGCGCAGCTTCTCGGTCAGCCGCTCATACCGCAGGGCTTCGAGCCTTCCGCCCCCCGCCAGCTTTAAAAGGCGGCGATCTGCGCCGGAGAAAAGGCTGTCCGACCCGGTGATCATCAGGCGGTTGTCCGGCGTGGTGCGGACATGGAATCCGCTCCCCTCGTCGTTGCGGAGGAGGATCCGGCTTTCGTAGCCTATAAAATGATCAACCGGTTCGGTGACGACGGTGTAAACAGTCCGCCGGCCCGACAGGAGCTTGAGGTAGTCGTTCTGTCCCAACCCGGTCGCGAGGACCAGCCTGTCCGCATGAACGGTGCGGTCCGTCGAAGTCCGCACCGTGACCTTGCCGTTCGAAAGGTCGATCGAGACCGCCTCGGTGTTCTCATAGCAGCGCAGTCCGTACTCCCGGGACGCCCGGTCCATCAGCGCCTGCGTAAACCGGTAGGGGTCGAGCTCTGCGCCCATCCCGGCGGAGAGGATTCCATCCTCGACCGGGAAGGAGTAGTGGTCGCGGGTTGCCGCCCGGTCGAGGTATTCGATCTCAAAGCCGTTATGCCGCCGGACGAGGTACTCCGTGTGGAAAAAGTCGCCGTGGTTCCCGTCAGACGTGTAACTCAAAATATCCCTTCTCTGGAAGCCGGCATCTGCCGACAGCTCCTCGCAGAGCGCTTCGATGCTGTCGAGCGCGTCGCGGCAGCGCTCCAGATATTCCACCGCCGCCTGCCGTCCAATGCTCTTTCCCAGCTGAACCAGCGACAGGTTGCCGTCGTATTCCAGGATCCCGCTGCCAAAGGCCGTGGCGCCGTAGCCGACCGGCAGTCTCGAGACCACGCAGACATCGTTCCCATCCCCGGCAAAACGGTAGCCGAGCAGCGCCCCTGTCAGCCCTCCGCCCAGAACCAGCACCTCGCAGCGCTCATCAGACGCAAGCCAAGGGTACTGCCGGACAGGAGACGTCTGGTTTGTCCAATATGAATACCCTGTTGTATGCCGCATAAAATTCCTCCTCTGTTTTGTCACATCCTGATCTGTTATTACAATCAGTATACGCAAAACAGAGGAGAAATATACCAGCGGCCAGGTGGCCCTGGCGGGCGGCGAACCGCCGCTGGGTGGCCCCGGTGGCCAATACGCACACCAAGAGTTTACCGGTCTTTAGGTTTTAGTCCTGCGAAGCAGCTAAAGCAGAATCGGTACAACGCGCCGCGCGGGGCGGAGTACCTCCGCCGGCAGTTCGCACACAAGTGTTCTACCGGCCTCTAAGCTGCTATCCTGCGAGGCGCGTCCGTGTCCGGACTGGCCAATACGCACCCGAACGTTTTACCTGTTTTTGGGTTACTGTCCTGCGAGGCGCATTGTACAAAGTTAAAGGACAGCGTGTCTCGCAGGTTACGGACTTACAGGTCTGTACTGCTCGGGTATCGCGTCTGCCCGCGGGGGCTCCCCGCCGCGATTGTCCAGTCCGGTCACGGACGCGGAGGTATTCCGCCGCGGCGAGGGGTCAAAGGTTGCGCATGATCCCCCAGAGCATAAAGGCGAGCAGGGAGAGAACGGCGGACAGGAGGCAGAGCAAGCGTGTCCGCTTCGCATAAGGCTTCATCCGGGTGAAAAAGGCGAGGAGGAAACAGCCGAAGGAGAGAAAAATCAAACCGACTGACAACACAGCAAAGGGATTCATCTGCTTCCCTCCTGTTCCGCCCGCCGGAAGCTTCCACCGAAGATGGCGAAGCAATATTCAAAGGGGGTGAGCCGCCGCTTTTTGGAAAACAGGTTCCAGACCACAACCGCTAAATCGGAAAGGAGCAGGAAGATAAAGACGGGAACCAGCCCCAGCGTGACGACCGGGTTGAACTCCACCGCCGCAGAGAAATCCCCGGAAAGGAGGCTGACGACTGCGCGGCTGGCGCCGCAGGTGGAGCATTCCCAGCCGAAGTGCTCATACCAGAAACAGGGCAGGTAGTGCCCTGCGACAAACTCTTTTCCAAACAGAAGAGCGGCCGCGAGGAGGGCCCAGACCGCGATCCGCGCAGCCTTGGCAATCGTCAGATATACTTTCTTTTCAGGCATGGTTTCTTCCTTTCCGGCTGTTTCACTTGAACCTCTTGACAGAATGGCTTATAATAAAAGTGATCATCCTCGGCCGGCGGGGTTTTCCGGGATTCCGGAGACATTTTCGCCCCCGGCCGAAGGCGCAAAAAATCGATTACATAAAGGAGAAGGTTATGAACTCTTATAACAATTATCCCGGACAGAACCAGCCGCAGTGGAACCCCCAGACGCAGCAGTGGACGCCGGTCCCCCCGCAGCAGCCGCGGGACAACGGCGGGTTTGCGATCGCCTCGTTCGTCATCGGCTTGGTCGGCCTGCTTCTGAATTTCTGCTGCCTTGCCTACATCACGCCGATCATGGGGATCCTCAGCTTGATCTTCGGCATCGTTTCGATCCGCTCCTCCAAGAAGGGGATGGCGATTGCGGGGATCATCCTAGGCGCGTTTACGATCCTATTCGCAATCTTTATCCTGGTCGGATTGTTCGCAGCGGTCGGATACGACGGGAACATCGAGCTCTTTTTCGATGAGCTTTTCTACGAGATGTTCGGAGAGCACCTCTATTATTAATCTTCGCCGATGACGAGCAGACTGTGTGGCAGCGCGAATTTTTCGTGAGGAAAGTCCGGGCATCACAGGACAGGATAGCTGCTAACGGCAGCCGAAGGCGACTTCAGGGCCAGTGCAACAGAGAGATACCGCCGCGGCTTCTGCCGCGGTAAGGGTGGAAAGGCGAGGTAAGAGCTCACCGCCCGTCCAGGAGACTGGAGGGGCCTGTAAACCCTATCCGATGCAACGCCGAGCGCGCGAATCCGCTGGTCCGGCGGTCACCAGCGCAACGGGCGGCACCGAGCATGTGCGGCGACGCCATGCCAAGATAGATTGTCACACTCGACAGAACCCGGCTTATAGGTCTGCTCGTTATTTAGAATTCCCCACCGCTCTGCATACCGCAGGGCGGTTTTGTATTGCAGGCCGGTACTTGCTTTATCTAAGGCGAGGTGGTTCGCAGGATAAGCGCCTACAGATTCTAACAGTGTTGGTGTGCGAATTGCCGGCAGGGGTCCCCTACTCCGCACGATATGTAGTTTGTACAAGGTACTCCGCTGTCAATACGCAATTCGCAGGCAATACCGAATCTACCGGTTCGCAACCCGCGAGATACACAGTTTATACAACGTGCCTTCCAAGGCGGCGCGCCTCCGCAGGCAACCGCGATCCGCAGACGTCATTTGCAACAGTATTGGAAGCCCGCGCACTGCATGTTTTGTATAACGCACCCCGCAGGATAAAGAGCTTAAAACCAGGAAAACATTCGGGGGCGTATTGTCCTGCCGAGGCCACTCGGCCGAATCACCCGCGGCGGTTCGCCGCCCCGGTCACGGGCACGCCTCCAGTTTGAAGATGACGGGGCGGAGCCCGTCGTTGCAGCTGCAGATGGCGACCCCCGGCTTCCTGATCCAATCTCCGTGATAAAAGAGGGCTTCGCCTGCACCGTGCGCCAGCGCAAAGACGTACTGGTAGATCGCCTTCCATGCCTCGTCGCAAAGCCCTTCCGGTTTTGCATAATCGGCGTAAAACACCTGCCCCGCCCGCATCATCGGGCAGGCGGCCAGCCCTTCTGCGCCGTACTCCGCCGCGAGCTCCCGGTCGAGGGTCGTTTTGAGGACGGTGATTTTTACTTGATTCATTGCCGGCCCTCCCCCAGTTCTTTGCCCATCTCCACATGCGGGCAGCCCTCGTCCAGATATTCCGGGCCGCATCTGCGGTATCCGCAGGCGGTGTAAAATTCCTCGGCCCGCTGCTGTGCACCCAGTACCAGCCGCCGTCCGCCCTTTCCGCAGCAGCGGTTCTCCGCTTCTTCGAGCAGGAGCCTGCCGAGCCCCTCTCCCCGCCGATCCCGGCGGACGCAGATCCTCCCGATGTGCCAGTCCTCCCCCTCCCGGTAGAGGCGGGCGGCGGCTACGGGAATGCCGTCCGCGAGCGCCAGTAGATGGTCGCAGCGCTGATCCACCTCGTCAAACTCCTCGCGGAAGCCCTGCTCCTCTACAAAAACCGCCTGGCGCAGCGCGTAACAATCCGCCGTTTTGGGGTCGGCGGCGGTCAGCCAGACAAACTCCATCATTCAAATCCTCCTCATTCAAATCGAGACCACCCACCGCTGGGTAAAAGCACAAGACTTCCTGCCCTTTTTGGCTGGCAATTTTTGCTCCTTACCCCGGGATGTAAAACCGGCGGCGCATTTTGATCCGCCGGAGCGGGCTCTTTACAGCACAAAAAACAGCTGTGGCCATTTTACCGCTGAAACTGTAACGGTAAAATTATACCACAGCTGTTTTTGTTTCACAACCGAACGCGTTGAATCAGCAAGGGTGAGCGGAGACGACCGAACGAATCCTCCCGCCCCAAAACAAACGCCCTTCCCCAGTTCCGGGGCGTATGATCCCGCCGGCCCGGGAACCGCTTTTAAAGGAAAGAAAGGGCGGTGAGCCCCGCGACGCCGGGAATCCCCAAAACGGCTGAAACGGCTAGGGTGTAAAGGTTGACCGGGACGGCCAGCCCTGCGACGGAAACCCCGCCCAGCGCCAATAAGCCCCCTGCGATGCTGACCGCCCCCGTGCGGAGGGGATGTTTGCTCCGTTTACAGAGCACCAGCATGAAAAGCCCGCAAATCAGCAGATAGGCTGTCACGCAAATCGTCATCAAGTCCAAACGCTGTCATCTCCTTTTCGCTTTTACCGGCTGCCGCTGTAAAGCCCTCTCATCCTCGCCTGTTTCAGCAGGTAGCTGTACCGGCTTTCAAGCGATTCGAGCTCGTAAATCGTCGACTCCACCAGTTCTTCATCCAAAGCATAGTCAAACCGGCAGCGCGCGCTGTCCAGCTTCATTTTGATATCGCTGATATCGGCGATCAGCTGCTGATTGCAGCGGTCGGCTTCGCTTTTTTCCTCCGCCTTCCGTGCGGTGCTGAAAAAACGGACCGCCTGGCTGATTACTCCTTCCATGACGTCACCTCTTCACAACTAGTTTACGCAGGAAGGATTGGAGTTTATTCCTGAATTTATACAAACTTTTTCTCAAATCCAGGAAGGAGAACCGGATTCTCACGCAAAAAACGCCCGGAGAGATTCCAGGCGTCTTCGATATACACTTAGTAATTTTGCCCTCGATGATCAAGACAGCTTGATATTTCTGGGGCTGTAGCGGTTGACCGCTTCCTCGTTGACGGTCACTTTGACCGATTCCAGCCTGCTTTCCAGCTTCTGGGTGTATTCTTCCCCCCGCAGCTGCCGGAGCACCGCCTCGCGGTTTTTGGCATAAAGCTCATCGTCCTTGCTCAGGTCATACCGGGCGCCGAGGAAGATATAACCCTCGGAGGTGTCGTCGGAATACGGGACGTTGTACTCCTTCTGCTCAAAGGTCTTTTCCACAAAGCCCTCCAACGATCCGCCCTGCTGTTTGGAAAGCAGGGTAACGTTCCGGTCGGAGTCGCTGGTGTCGGGCTTGTAATCGCTGAGGCCGTAATCGCTGTAAAGCTCCGTGAGGTACTCGTCGATCACTTCGTCGATATTCTTCCCCCGGTTGATCTCGGTGATATAACCATCGACCGTTTTTTTCAGCTCAGCCTCGTCGATCTTGGTGCCGTCCGGCTTGGTGCGGCTGACCGAGAGATACTTGACTTTGGCGTAATTGTCGTAAAAATGCCCCTGGATGGTCTCTTCGCTGACCGGTTCCACACCGTTTGTCTCATAAAAGTAGTCGAAGATTTTTTGCGTTTTATAGTCGTTTTCAGCCAGCTTCAAAACCGAAGCATAGGAAATCCCGTTCTGCTCGTAGGTCTTCTGATACTGCGACCAATAGGAATCCGCCTTTGTTTTGGCGGTGTTCGTCCCCTCTGTCCCCATCGTCATCCCGAGCTCGTCGAACATAAGGTTGACCGCGACATACTGCCGCGTGGTTTTCATCGCCTTGTTGACGATCCACTGCTCGGCCGAAACCTCCTCAATGGTCTGGCTCCATAAGTCCTTAGAGGCGTCGGCAAGGCCCTGCGCTTCGCTGTAGGCGTCCATCAAATAAGAGAGGTAGACCCCGGCCGGCACCGTATCGTTTTCCGTTTTGACAGCCCAGGAGGTATCCCCCGAACAGCCGGTCACAGAAAACAGAAGCGCCCCCATGAGAAGCCCGGTAAACAGGCATTTGATCTTTTTCATTCCAATTCCTCCTAATGATTCCACGGCGGGACAATCCGCGCCCGTGACCGGGCAGGACAATCCGGCGGCGAACCGCCGCCGGTGGTTCGCACACCGAGCTTTTACCGGTCAAAAAGTTTTCAAACCTGTGAGGCCTGTGCCCAGGCAGGGCAAACGCGATGCACAAGTCATTCTGTTCAGGACAGCTTTACCCCGCGAAGCGTATTTTACAAATTACAGGGCAAGGTACCCCTGCCGGCAGTTCGCACCCCGGCGTTCTGCTAATCTCTAAGTATTTATCCTGCGAGGCGCATGAAACCGAACAGCTACAACGCACCTCGCGGGATACGAATATTGTTATTCACACCGCCTGTGAATCGCGTTTACCAGTGCCGGCGGAGGCACTCCGCCGAAATCTTCGATTTCGCCAACGGGTGAGGTTATTATTACGAGCCGCAGGCGAGTAACA
>JAAWBP010000029.1 GCA_022792755.1 Oscillospiraceae bacterium
AATCCGAATGTCAGAGCCAAGCGCCTTGCAGAATAGGAGTGTTTCGTTTAAGTTGTTGATTTCTCTCATAGAATCACCGCTTTGACTGTTATTCACACCAGTTTTGATCAGAAAGAATCCGTTTGGGCGCCGCCTTTGCATCTTTGGAGACCGTCCCCTGAAATTACACGGATTTTCAGTTTGTATCCAGTATAACACATCGTTTTCTCCAGTTCAATGATTGTTTTAGTCTCACTTAAAATTATTAGAGGGCAAAGGCGAAGCATCGGAAAATAGTCCATGTTTTCAGCCGCGGGCCGGATTGCCTTTTACAGGCTCCAATGCTATAATAAACCCCATAAAAGGCGGAATCCCGCCGAAAATGAAACAGAAATGAGGAGACGACGATGCAAAAACGGATGCAGTCCTTGCCTTTGAAAAATGTGAAGATCGACGATCTTTATTGGTCGCGTTATATCAGCAAGGTGCCCGCCGGGCTCGATTATCAGTGGGAAGCTTTGAACGACCGCCTTCCCGACACCGAGAAGAGCTACTGTATGCACAACTTCAAGGTAGCGGCCGGGATGGAGCAGGGGGAATTCGGCGGCATGTGCTTTCAGGACAGCGACGTCGCCAAATGGCTTGAAGGCGTTGCCTATTATTTAGAGACCAACCCCGACCCGGCGCTCGAGAAAACGGCGGACGAGGCGATTGAGATCATCGGGAAGGCGCAGCAGGAGGACGGTTACCTCAACACCTATTTTACCCTGGCCGAGCCGGGCAAGCGCTGGAGCAGCCTCCGCGACCGGCATGAGCTCTACTGCGCAGGCCATTTTATCGAAGCGGCGGTCGCCTATTATAACGCGACCGGGAAAGACCGGTTGTTAAAGATCATCTGCCGGTATGTCGACTTGATCTGCGACACCTTCGGGGGAGAAGAGGGGAAAATCCCGGGCTATCCCGGCCACCCGGAAATTGAGCTCGCTTTGGTAAAGCTCTACCACGCGACAGGGGAACGGCGCTATCTCGACCTTGCGAAGTTCTTTGTGGATGAGCGCGGGAAGGAACCACTCTATTTCGACATCGAAAAAAACCGCCCCGGTTACACGAGTGCATTCGACCCCCGGATCTTCAACCACACCTACTACCAGGTTCATGCGCCGGTCCGGGAGCAGGACACTGCGGAAGGGCATGCGGTGCGCAACACCTATCTTTTCACAGGGGTGGCCGACGTTGCGTATGAAACCGGGGATGAATCCCTCTTAAAAGCCTGTGAGACGGTCTTTGACAACATTGTGCAAAAGCGGATGTATCTCACCGGGAGCATCGGCTCGGCTGCGGCGGGGGAGCGGTTCAGCGCCGACTACGACCTGCCAAACCACTCCAATTATTCCGAATCCTGTGCTTCGGTCGCCCTCGCCATGTTCGCCAAACGGATGCTGGAAATCAAGCGCGACGCCAAATACGCCGATGTGATGGAAAACGCCCTTTACAACACAGTGTTGGCGGGGATTTCGCTGGAGGGCAACCGTTTCTTTTACGTCAACCCTCTGGAGGTGGTCCCGGAGATCGCGGACAAGAGCACCGACCTTGAGCACGTCAAGACCGAGCGGCAGAAGTGGTTCGGCTGCGCCTGCTGCCCGCCGAATATCATCCGGACGCTGGCCTCGATGGGGCAATATATCTACAGTGCAGACGATGACAATCTCTTTGTCAATCTCTATCTTTCCAACGAAGCCACCTGTAAAATCGGGGAGCGGGATGTCACCGTTGCTGTAAAAACGAGATATCCGTATGATTCCGGCGTCGAAATCAGGGTGAAAACCGATTCGGACGCGCCCTTTACCCTGGCGCTCCGGCTGCCGGGACATGCTTTCCTCAACCGCATCGTGGTAGACGGCGCCCCGGCGCATGAGGTGCTGGAAAAGGGCTACATCAAGCTCAAACGGAATTGGAAGGGCGAGTCGGTCGTACAGATCTTGTTCGACCTGCCGGTGCAGCGGATTTACGCCAACCCAAAGGTGCGGGCGGATATCGGAAAGGTCGCGCTGGTCAAAGGGCCGGCCGTCTACTGCCTGGAGGAAGCGGACAACGGCGAGAATCTGGGGGCTTTTGAACTGCCCGACGATGCCGTCCTCCGCGAAGAATACGATGAAACCTTGTTCGGCGGCACGATGACCATAACGGCGGAGGGCTTTAAGGTGGCGGACGACGGAGATTCTTCCCTTTACCGCACCACACCGCCCCGGAAAGAAAGGGCGGAGATGAAGTTTATCCCCTACTGCTACTGGAATAACCGCGGCAAGGGCGAGATGCTGGTTTGGATCCGCAGAGAGGTTAAATAGGGGATCGATACTCTTTTCCGGAGCGCCTACCCGCTGAGAAGGCGTAACCGGCCGCAGACCGGATGACAAAAAGAGAATTCGTGAGAAAATTGCGGGATTTTGGAGAAAAGCAGAGATAAATTGGATTAAAGTAAAAAGCTAACGCCGTAAGGCGTTAGCTTTTTAATATGCTGAAGTGTAAAATAAACAGGTAATTTATGAAAGAGAGGGCGTTTCCTTTGAAAAAATTCAGACGTATTTTAACCGCTCTTCTGGCGGCTTCCATGATGCTGGCCCTGTTTGCCGGCTGTGACAGCGGCGGAGAAGGCACCGGTTCCGGCGATGCGGAGAAAACAAAATTTGTCCTCGGCCTGGACGACAGCTTCCCGCCGATGGGCTTCCGTGACGACAACAATAAGATCGTCGGGTTCGACATCGACCTCGCGCAGGCGGTCTGCGACGAACTGGGGATGGAGCTCGTCCTCCAGCCGATCAACTGGACGTCGAAAGAGAGCGAACTCAACGGCGGAAATGTCGACTGCCTCTGGAATGGCCTGAGCGTGGATCCGGAGCGCCAGGAGAAGATGTGCCTGTCCGAATCGTATATGGAAAACCACATGGTCGTGGTGGTCAACAAAGGCTCCGATTTTACCAAGCGCGAGGATCTGATCGGCAAAAACGTCGGCGTACAGCAGGGCTCTACCGCGCTGAAAGCTGCGGGCGACGACGAGTTCATCAGCCAGTCCACCCTGCACGAGTACGACACCAACGTATTAGCCCTGGCCGACCTGTCGACCAAGCGGATCGACGCAGTCGTCGTCGACGAAGTGGTCGCAAACTACATGATCAAGGAAGACCAGGACAAATATGTGGTTCTGGACGATTATCTCAGCGCTGAGGAGTATGCGATTGCCTTTAAGAAGGGAAATGACGAGCTCAAAAACAAGGTCGACGATGCGATCGACAAGCTGATCGAAAACGGCAAAGCCGCCGAGATTTCAAAGAAGTGGTTCGGAAAAGACGTGCTGCTCAAAAACTAAATTGCGCTGGACTAGCGGGATTGAAGGATGATACCCTCGATTGACAAAGGCAGACGCGGTTTTGCAGGACGGTGCGGAATGCCACCGCGCCCGTGGCCGGGCAGGGCGGAATGCTTCCGCTGTCAGCCGCGATTCACAGGCAGTACCGAGTTGATCGGTTCGTAACCCGCGAGGCACATGTTTCATACAACGCGCCTCGCAGGGCTGAAACGCAAAAACAGGCAAAACGCCGGTGTGCGAAATTGTCCCGCCTGGGCACAGGCCACCTCGCAGGATAACCGCCTTAAAACCGGCAAAACCTTGGTGTGCGTATTGCCAGCGGCGGCTCGCCGCCCGGGGACACCCGGAAAACTTCTTCGAACCCCAGCGCTTCAAAAAGGATGGGATGGCAAGGCCGCAGGGCGAAGGCATGCTGCCGCATTCCGAGCCCGAGAACGCAGCCAGCACGTCTTTTCTGACGCGCTGGGGCGTGTTTGCACTTGTCAATCGAGGGTAAAATAAGGCATGAACGTTCATGCCTTATTTTTCGTTCTTTTTCTTAAGATGAGACGCGGCCTTTCAAGCAAGGGCCTGTAATCGGAGCGGATTCCAACCGGCTGAAACGGCGTGTCCTCCGATGGATGCCGTATATGAATCAGG
>JAAWBP010000030.1 GCA_022792755.1 Oscillospiraceae bacterium
TCTTCTTGAAAGAAAAAAAGTACGCTCAAGTTACAACTAGGCTTCTGAGGTTGGGGCAATACTTCGATTCCCCGATAGCCTGATAAATTAGTTCTTTTTGGTTCTTTTTCTTTCAAGAAAAAGAATAAAGGAGGAAAGGTATGAAATCCGATAAAAAGCCTATCTTAACCATTGGCATGATTGTAAAAAACGAAATCCGCTGCATCGAGCGCTGCCTGAAATCTTTGCAGCCCCTGCGGGAAGCCGTTCCCTCTGAGCTGATCGTCGCTGACACCGGATCGGACGACGGCACCCGGGAGGTGGTGGAACGTTACGCCGACGAGGTTTTCGACTTCGAGTGGGTAAATGATTTTTCTGCCGCCCGCAATTCAGTGGTCGACCGTGCAAACGGCGAATGGTTCTTCACCGTTGATGCAGATGAATGGCTGGATGAGGATTGCTCCGACTTGGTCGGCCTCTTTACCGACCCTGTTAAGCGGAAAAAATTCAATGTCGGCAGCGTGACCCAGCGCAATTATGATACAGATAATTTGGCGGACGGAAGCTATGGTGATCTCATCGCTGTGCGCATCTTTAAACTGCTGCCGGGCGTGCGGTATGAAGGGGCGATTCATGAACTGCCTTGCCATCCGCCGCATGAAACTGCCGAATGCTACGCCATGCGGGACGCAATCCTCCACCATGACGGCTACGTATACGGCATTGCAATGGGCAAAGGGAAGCAAGGCCGCAATATGGAATTGCTGCGGGAAAAGCTCAATAAAAATCCAAAAGATCTTTTTACTTTACAGCAGTGTATCGAGAGTTCCACTACGCCCGCGGAGCAGTTAAAATATGTTCGAAAAGCGCTCGAAGGCATCGAAGAAAAATGGGAAATCTGGGAGCTCTGCGGTCCAGGGATTTTTGCTCATGCAGTCAGAGTCGCACAAGGGCATTCCCTGCCGGAGTTTTGGGACTGGGCCAAACGCGCAGAGGAGCTCTTCCCAGATTCCATCCTCTTCCGCAGTGACGTCAACCACGCCGCTTTTTTAGTTGCTCAAAGCGAAGAAAAACACGCCGAAGCAATTCGGCGGGGCGAGGCTTATTTGCAAGCGGCGGCGGATTACCGGGCGAAACGTTTTGATCAAATTGAATTGTTCCGCGCCGTCCCCTACTCTCTTTCCGAGCATAAGGAACGGGAGGCGCGTGTCCAGATGGCTCATCTTTATTATCTGGAGAAGGATTATCCCGCCGCTTTGGAGATGGCGCGCACCTTAGAAAGTTCCAAACTGGACGACCAGAATCTCTTATCGCTCTTTTTTACCTTTTTAAACCTATATACCCACAGCGAGCTCGACCTGACCGATGCCTTTGAAGCGTTCTGGACACAGCTTTCAGCCCCTGTCCCGGATCAAAAACGGGCCAATCGGCGGATCGGCCTTGTGACACGAAATGCTATGCGGGCGTTTTCCCAGAAATTCCAGGAAAACGAAACAAAGGAGGGGCTCTTTCGCCATGCGTATACCCTCTTTTTGCCGCTGAAAACTCGATGCGGGCTGGGAATCGCCGCCGCTCTGGTTAAAACCAAGTCGGTGCAGGAGATGGACAGGCTGCTGGAACAGGTGTCGGAGTGGGAAAATTTCCCGCCGCACGCACTGGCTTACGCATTAGAGAACGGCGCAGCCTTCCCGGTGCCGGGCAAGCCGCTCCCCCTCGACCTGCTGGACGCCGTTGCAACCCGGCTGGCACAAATCGAGGATGATTTTTTGCAGGAGCTCTGCGTCCACATCGCTGTGCCGGACGACCTGGGCGACTTAAACTGGGCGCGCGCACTGCTGCTCGCCGCTGTACAGAGCTGCGAATGGAAAAATCCCAGCCGTGATCTTCTGCTTGCCCGCCGTTTTGCCGAGCTGGAGCGCACCTATCTTTCCCGCTGTTATACGCCCGAAATGCTTGAGGGCGAAGGGTTGCTCCTTCTCCCCCCTCTCCACCGTTTCGGCGCCTGCCTCGTGCGCGCCTTTGACGCCCTGGACCGGGGAGACCGGGTGGAATACGTCCGTCTGATCCGCGAGGGGCTCATCCTCTGCGAGAGCATCAAGCCGATGGCGGAATTCCTACACGACCAGGCGGAAGCGATGAACGCCGAACCGCCGGCTGAGCTCCTTGTCCTGGCAGAGCAGGTGAAAAAGCTGCTCGCCAGTTACCCGGCCGACAGCCCGGTCATTGAAACGATCAAGGCGAGCCCTGAATATAAACAAGTCGCTTATTTGATTGAAGAAACACCCGCTGTCAATCCTAAATACCCTTTGAGCTGAAAATAAACGGAACCTCTCCCGCAGAAAACAGCCGGACACTCCTGTTTTCTGCGGGAGTTTTTCAAGCTGAATTTTTTCACAGCAGCATGTAAAAGTATACAATTTTGACTTTTTAAAATTGATTGGGTGTAAAACAGAATAATCGGGAGAAAATAAAAGATTTTAAGGGATACTCGCAGTTATTTTGATTTAAATTTTGAAAAAATCCTGAAAAAGCAACTAAATTTCTGGAAAATTCGAGTTTTTCGCAGGATAAAGCTTGACTTTTTGAGGAAATACAACTATATTTATTCTTGATATTTTTGTATCTGTATTCAGAAAATCATTTCTGAAAAAATCATGAAAGCGTATGCGTCACTGTATTTGTTGTGCTGCCGGGCGGCCAGGAGATAAAAAGCCTTTTGCGGGCGGAGATGTCAAAAGCTTTTATGGGGTAGGTGTTTTCACACTACTTGAATCCGCAAAGGGGGATGCATAAATGAACGATGTATTGATCAATTTGAAAAACCTGACATTCTTTTATGACGGCGACAAAGTGCTCGACGACCTGAGCTTGCAGATCCGCGACAAGGAGTTCGTCACGCTGCTCGGGCCTTCCGGCTGCGGCAAGACGACGACGCTCCGGATTATCGGCGGGTTCCTGACGCCGCATAGCGGGGATGTCTTTTTTGATGGAAAAAGGATCAACGACCTGCCGCCACACAAGCGGGAGGTCAACACGGTTTTCCAGCGGTACGCCCTGTTTCCGCATCTAAACGTTTACGACAATGTCGCTTTCGGTCTCAAGGTGAAAAAGCTCCCGAAGGAGGAAATCCGCAGGCGGGTGACCGAGATGCTAGAAACGGTCAACCTGAGCGGCTTTGAAAAGCGGAATGTCAACCAGCTTTCGGGCGGCCAGCAGCAGAGGGTCGCGATCGCCCGGGCGCTCGTCAACTACCCGAAGGTTCTTCTTTTGGACGAACCGCTCGGCGCGCTCGATTTAAAGCTGCGCAAGGAGATGCAGCTGGAGCTGAAGCGGATCCAGCAGCAGCTGGAGATCACCTTCGTCTACGTCACCCACGACCAGGAAGAGGCGCTCACCATGTCCGACACCGTCGTCGTCATCCAGGACGGCGTCGTCCAGCAGGTGGGAACCCCGCAGGATATCTACAACGAGCCAAAAAACGCCTTTGTCGCCGATTTCATTGGGGAGAGCAACATCTACGACGGCATCATGCTCAAGGACTGCCTAGTGAAGTTTGCAGGGGTCACGCTGCCCTGTGTGGATAAAGGATTCCGGCGGAACCAGCCGGTCGACCTCGTCATCCGGCCGGAGGACGTCCGGTTCGTCAATCCTGAGGAAACCGAGCTGATAGGAACCGTCACCTCGGTGATCTTCAAAGGGGTTCACTACGAAATGGAAGTCATGGTCAACGACCTGCTCTGGGTGGTTCATTCCACCGCGGCCAGAGCGGTCGGAGAGACCGTCGGCTTAGCGGTCGATCCCTTTGACATCCACATCATGGAAAGGATGTTTGCCACTGATAAAAACTATGTTGACGGCGAAGTGGTGGAAGAGGACATCATCGAGTTCCTCGGCGTCCGCTTCAAGCGGGAGAATCTCGGCATTCCGGCCGGGGAGAAGGTTCGCCTGACCATCGACCCGGAGGATATCTCCGTCACTTCGGAGGATATCAGCGACGCCACGGTTTACCTAGAATCGCTGATCTACAAAGGCGCTTATAACGAGCTGATCATTTGGCTCGACGAAACCGAGCTGATCCTCCACTCCCAGAACGACGAAGAGGTTGCGACCAATATCGGCGTCAAATTTGATTTCGACCGGATCGAAATCAAACCGCTCGTCGGGGAAAAGGAGGCGGCGGAATGAAAAAGCTCGTCTCCTCCCCCTATCTCCTCTGGATGGTGGTTTTTATCATCGTCCCGCTCTTTTTCGTGGCATATTCAGCCTTTACCAACGACGCACAGGAGTTTACCATCGGCAATTTCAGCTCTATTATGAAATACACGCCGGTCTTTCTGAAATCGCTCTGGCTGGCGGTTGTCTCCACTGTGATCTGCCTGCTGATCGCCTATCCCCTGGCCTTCGTCCTCTCCCGGAAAAGCCCGCGGTCCCAGGGAATGCTGGTCATGCTGATCATGCTTCCCATGTGGATCAACTTCCTGCTCAGAACTTATGCCTGGATGACCCTCCTCGAAAACGAGGGGCTGATCAACAAGTTTCTGGAGCTTCTGGGGTTTGGGTCGGTTCAGATGATCAACACCCAGGGGGCGGTCGTCCTCGGCATGGTTTACAACTATCTTCCCTTTATGGTGCTGCCCCTCTACTCCATCATGTGCAAAATCGAGCCCTCCGTCCTGGAGGCGGCGCAGGATTTGGGGGCCGGGCGGTTCCAGACCATCTTCCGGGTCATCCTCCCTCTTTCCAAAACCGGGATTCTGACAGGGATCATCATGGTTTTTGTCCCCTCGGTCAGCACCTTTGCGATTTCGCGGATGCTCGGCGGCGGCAGCAATATGCTGATCGGCGACCTGATCGAAGAGCAGTTCCTGGGCGGCGCCTATAATCCGAACGTCGGCTCGGCCCTGTCCCTCATCCTGATGGTGGTGATCTTAATCATCATCGGCGTCACCAACACCTTTGACTCGGACGAAATGGAGGGGATGCTGGTATGACGAAGCCGAAGAAAAAAAGGAAGATCGGCTCCAATCTTTATCTGGCCTTTGTATTTTTATTCCTTTATCTTCCCATCATTGTTATGATGGTGTTTTCCTTCAACGAGTCCAAAAGCCGCGCGAATTTTACGGGCTTTACCTTTAAATGGTACACCGAGCTGTTTAAAAACGATCTGATTATGGATTCGTTCTGGAATACAATTCTGATCGCCGTCCTCTCCTCTGTGATCGCGACAGTGCTCGGAACGCTGGCAGCCATCGGGATCAGCAACATGAAGAAGTTCAGCCGGAAAGCGGTCATGAACGCCACCTACCTACCGATCATCAACCCCGAAATTGTCACTGGGGTCTCGCTCTGCCTGTTGTTCGTCTTTTTCGCCGGTTTTTTCGGCCTCCAGTTTGGATTCGCCACCGTGCTGATCGCCCATATCACCTTTGTCCTTCCCTATGTGATCCTAAACGTCCTGCCAAAGCTCCGGCAGATGGACAAAAGCATCTACGAAGCGGCGCTGGACTTGGGCTGCAATCCCTGGAAGGCCTACTGGAAGGTTGTGCTCCCAGAAATTATGCCGGGGGTCTTCGCTGGCTTCCTGATGTCCTTTACCTATTCGCTGGACGATTTTATCATCACCTATTTCGTCAGCGGAAGCGGCTTTCAAACCCTGCCCGTCACCATCTACGGCATGGTCCGCAAAAAGGTCAATCCGCAGATCAACGCCCTCTCGACCATCCTGTTTGTCGTGGTGCTGCTTCTGCTCATTTTAATGAATCTGAAAGGCGCCAAAAGCGCTAAAAAAGCAAAGGAGAAAAACGTTTGATGAAAAAAATCACCTCTCTGGCGGCTCTGTTCTGCCTGTGCTTGTCCCTCTTCACCCTTTCGGGCTGCGACAGCGGCGAAGGCGCTGCAACGACTACCCTCTACGTCTACAACTGGGGGGAATATATGCCGGATGGAACCGACGGATCGCGGGACATCATCGCGGAATTTGAGGATCAATACCCCGACATCAAGGTCGTCTACGACACCTTTACCAGCAACGAGGCGCTCTATTCCAAGCTCAAGAGCGGCGGCAGCAATTACGATGTCATCGTGCCGTCCGATTATATGATCGCCCGCCTGATTGAGGAGGGGATGCTCGAAAAGCTCGACTTTGACAACATCCCGAACGCTAAAAATATCATGGACAGCTTCAAAGGGCAGATTTACGATCCGACCGATGAGTACTCCGTCCCCTTTACCTGGGGAACGGTCGGGATCATCTACAACACCAAAATGGTCGAGGGAACGCCGGACAGCTGGGATATCCTCTGGGATGAACAGTATTCCAACAACATCCTGATGTTCAACAACTCCCGCGACGCCTTCGGCATCGTGCAGAAGCTGCTCGGCTACTCCCAGAACACCACCAGCGAAAGCGAGCTGCAAGCCTGCGCGGAAAAGCTCAAGGAGCAGAAGCCGCTCGTCCAATCTTACGTCATGGATGAAATTTTCGACAAAATGGAGAACGGCGAGGCAGCCGCCGCCCCTTACTATGCGGGCGACGCCATCACCATGATGGAAGAAAACGAAGATTTGGCCTACTTCCTGCCGAAAGAAGGCTCGAATAAATTTGTAGACGCCATGTGTATCCCAGCCGGCGCCAAAAACAAAGAGGCGGCGGAGACTTTCATCAACTTTATCTTAGAAGGGGAAGTCGGCGCGGAAATCTGTGATTTCATCGGGTATTCCACCCCGAACCAGGCCGCCTATGACCTGCTCGACGACGAGACGAAAAACAACGAGATCGCCTATCCCTCCGACGAGGTTCTCGCCCGCTGCGAATTCTTCGAGCACCTGCCGAAGGAGATCAACCAGCTGATGCAGGATCTCTGGGTTGAAATCAAAACCGAATAGGGCGAAGAGCAGTTCCTCCGACGCCCTATAAATCAAACGGCTGTGGAAATTTCAAGCGGTTCACACAGCCTCGGTTGACAAGCGCGGACATGGTTTGCAGGACGGTGCGGAATGCTTCCGCGCCGGGTGATCCCGGCTGAACAATACGCGATCCGCAGGTGGTGCGAATAACAAGGTTCATTTCCCGCGAGGCATGTTGTACTTGTTTGTATACCGGCATCCCGCGGGTCTATTACCCAAAAACCAGCAAAACCTTGGTGTGCGCATTGTCCGGCCTGGTCACAGGCCCGCAGGGGTACCCTGCCCCGCAAGGCAGGTAGTTTGTACAAAGTACCTCGCAGGTCTATTGCCCAAAAAACGGCAAAACCTTGATGTGCGAATCACCTGCAGGGGTACCCTGCACTTGTCAATCGAGGGTAGCCCAGTACCATAAAGCCCGGCCATTCGACGGCCGGGTTTTAAACCTTATCATTTGGAGTGTTTCAGTATGAGAACAGTAATTGACGCACACGCCCATGTCTTTCCGGGCAAGATCGCCGCAAAAGCGACGGAGAGCATCGGCGATTTTTACGACATCCCCATGGATTTGGATGGTTCGGTGGAGACTTTGCTCCGCCTCAAGGAACGGTACGGCGTTTCCAAGTTCCTCATCCAATCGGTTGCCACGACCCCGCAGCAGGTCACAAGCATCAACGACTTTATCGCGGAGACGGTCAGGAGCCATCCCGACACCTTTATCGGCTTCGGGGCGCTTCACCCTGATATGGAAAATCCGGAAAAAGAGATCGAGCGGATCCTCTCGCTGGGGCTCAAAGGGGTGAAGCTCCACCCCGATTTCCAGCGGTTCGAAGCAGACAGCCCAGCCGCCATGCGGCTCTACGCTCCAATGGAGAGTCGCCTGCCCCTCTTGATCCACGCGGGAGACAAACGGTATGATTACTCCCATCCTCGGCGGATCGCGAATATCCTGTCCGCCTTTCCAAAACTCGATGTGATTGCCGCCCATTTTGGCGGGTGGTCTCAGTGGGATGTGGCACAGGAATACCTCAAAGGGAAACGGGTCTGGGTGGACACCTCCAGCTCCCTTTACGAGGTTCCGCCGAAACGGGCGAAAGAGCTGTTTGACAGGTTCGGGGAGGATTATGTCCTCTTTGGCACCGATTACCCAATGTGGAAGGTCAATGAAGAGCTGGAACGGCTAGAGCAACTGGGCCTCTCGGATACACAGATGGAAAAGGTGCTTCATTTGAATGTGGAAAAATTATTGGGCTTATCATAAGGCTCAGTGGGCCTTCGACCCTTCTGCAAAGGATCGGCTGCTGGAGGGTCTATCCAGCATAAACCTAATGTGGGTACAATTTAAGAAAGTTTTTCCATGCGAATTACTAGCCGCAGTTTATCGAGTTATAAAGCGGACAAGGTAGATGAAAACCGGATGATATGAAATGTCGTGAAACTGCTGCATAGAAATACATCTTTCTGAGAAATAAGTAAAAAGAATAACCCCCGAGATTCGGGGGTTATTCTTTTTAAAATTCTCTAAACCACACCTTGCTCGACAAGAGCCGAGAAACACGCTGGTCTTTAAAATTTATCCGTTTTCCCGCTTCATCTTCCAGCTGTATACAAGACGGCGTCCGTCAGGATCACAACCGTGTAGGCGGCAATCCAGTAAAGATGCTGCAAAACAGCCGCGCCGTTTCCTATATAAGCCGCTTCCGCCGCCTCAACTGCATTGAGAAAAGGGAGAAAGCTTACTGGCCGTTTCAAATTAACCTGTGGTCAAGCCACTCAGGTGAGATTCAAGCAATAAAAAACAAGCGGCTATGATTTCGATCATAGCCGCTTGTCGGTTTGTTTAAGCCGTCAATCAGTCGCTGATATAAGGCAGCAGTGCCAGATGGCGCGCGCGCTTAATCGCGATGGTCAACTCGCGCTGATGGCGTGCACAGGTGCCAGTCACACGTCTCGGCACAATCTTTGCCCGCTCGGAAAGATATCTTCTGAGCTTCGCAACATCTTTATAATCAATATGCTCCGCTCTGTCAACACAGAACGCGCAGACCTTTTTGCGGGCTCTTTTGCCGCGCATAGGACGATCCATTGCCATAGTCTTCTCCTCCTTCTGAAACAATCGGGTTTACAGATTAAAACGGCAGCTCTCCGTCGTCGGTGTCGATCTCTTCAAAATCGCCGATCTCCCCCACTGAGAAGCTGGCACCCTTCGGCGGCTCCTCAAAGGCCGGAGGCGGGGCAAAGGAAGCCGTCTGGCCTCCCCCCTGAGAGCTGCTGTTTCTGGATTCTGCGAAATACACCTGGTCGGCGACAACCTCAAACGCTGTCCGGTTGTTGCCCTGGTTGTCGGTGTAGCTTCTGGTCTGGATGGAGCCTTCCAGCGCAACCAGCTGCCCCTTGCGGAAATACCGGCTGACGAATTCGGCCGTATTCCTCCAGGTGACGATGCTGATAAAATCGGTCTGACGCTCGCCGCCCTTTGGGGTATAGTTGCGGTCTACCGCAATGCGGAAGGTGGTGACTGCGATATTGTTCGCCGTGTGGCGCAGCTCCGGGTCGGCCACGAGCCTACCCATTAATACAACTCGGTTGAGCACGATTTAACACTCCTTTTCCAGACAAAAGACATTACTCGTCCAGATTGATGGTAAGCGAACGGATGATCCCGTCGGTAATACCATAAATACGGTCAAGCTCTGCCAGGAAATCCGGGGCAGATGTGAAGTCGAACTGCACATAGTACCCTTCGGTTTCGTAGTTGATCGCATAAGCAAGTCTTCTCTTGCCCCACTCGTCAACCTTTTCCAGCGTCCCGTTTGCAGAAATCAGATCGGTGATTTTAGCGACGGCCGCTTTGATTTCCTCCTCAGACAGCTTTAAGCTGATGATGATAACGGACTCATACTTTCCCTGTAATTTTGCCATGATAGCACCTCCTTTTGGACATATGACCCTGCCGCTCACACCGGGCAGAGTAAGGATACGCTGCTCAAGGGACAGACCACCCCTTATAAAAGCACAGCATTAAAATTATAACAATATTTTGCCGCGCTGTCAAGGCGCTTTTCATCCCGTATCGGGGGAATTTCTTCTCATCCAGCCTGTCGGAAATCCGCCTGAAAAGCCTTGCCCGCAGCCGTTAAAGGGTTTTGGCAAGCTCCTTCAGATAAGCCCGCAGCCCCTCGCCGACCTCGGGGTGGTTCAGCCCGACTTCGATTGAAGCCTGTAAAATCCCCAGCTTGTTGCCCATGTCGTACCGTTTGCCGGTGTAGTCTACCCCGACCATCCCTTTGGTGCGGGCGAGGGTTTTCATCGCATCGGTCAGCTGGAGCTCCCCGCCCGCTCCCGGCGGGGTATCGCGCAGGATGTCGAAAATCTCGGGCGGAAGGACGCAGCGCCCCAGAATCGAAAAAAGGGACATGATCTGATCCGGCGCAGGCTTTTCGATCATATCAGTGATTTTATACCAGTTCCCTTCCAACGGGGCAACCTTCATGGAGGAGTACTTTAAAATCGCCTCTGGAGAGACCTCCTTGATTCCGGCACAGCCGAGCCCGTACGCCTCATAGGCGCGGGTGAGCTGAGCGGTCGCCGGATCCTCCCCAATGATGACGTCATCCCCGTAAAGGACGGCGAACGGCTCGCCCCCGACAAAGGATTCGGCGCAGAGGACGGCATGCCCCAGCCCCTTCATCTCCACCTGCCGGACATAGCTGATATTTGCAAGCTTCGAGATTTCGGACACCGTTTCATACATTGCGTCCTTCTGCCCTTTGAGCAGATGCTGCTCAAGCTCGGGAGAGCGGTCGAAATGATCCGCCACAACGCCTTTTCCGCGGGAAAGGATGATTAAAATGTCCTCGATCCCGCTCCTTGCGGCCTCCTCGACAATATACTGGATCGCCGGTTTGTCGACGATGGGGAGCATCTCCTTGGGCATCGCCTTGGAAGCGGGGAGGACGCGGGTGCCCAGTCCAGCCGCAGGGATGACTGCCTTTTTAATTTTCATCTTTCATTCACCTCCGTTTTAAACCATAGGGGTCAGCCATATGGACAGGTAGAAGACCGCCATCATCAGAAAAATATAGATGCCGCAGACAATTGCAACCGCTGCACGCGACACGGAACCCGATTTCGCCAGGCTTTCATAATAGGCGGTCTGGTCGCTCTGCCTGCTCCGAAGCGCCCGGATTTTTTTGAAGCAGTGGTTCATATAGAGGCGGTTAAAGGAAATCCCCACAAAAAAGCGGACGGCAATCGAGACAGCATAGGTGAGCATCGAAAACATCTGGTAGCTTTCCACCGTCAGGCCCGCAATATCCCCGCCCGTAACCGCCAGAAGCAAAACAGCCCCAATCAGGTTTGGAATCAGGAAAACGAGGACGGCGGCAAGATACATCTTCCGGTAGACTAAGAACAGGAACTCGAGTAGGAAACCGGACCAGTTGATGACGTTCCGCCCGTTGGTTTTGAGGTCTTTGAACCGGGGGAGATAGTAGTGGCTGTTCTCCCCGAGATAGATCGCGAGCTCCTTAACGGGGATGCCGTCGATCTCCTCGTCGGGGCTGAGACCGCCGTAAGGGGTCGTATAGGGGTTGTAGCCCATGGTGCGAAAAGGCCCCGCCCCGCCCATATAGGGGTTTCCGTTCTGCTGCGGCTCCCCTTCCCCCGGCTGATCCGTGCCTTCCGGGCGGTGGAGTAGCGTCCCGCAGACGCTGCAGAAAAGATTCTGGCTGTCGTTTTGAGTTCCGCAGCGGCTGCACCGGGTCCCCGGCCCCTCATACCGCTTTTGCTCCGCTTCCCGCTCCTTCTTTTCCTCTTCGTTCCAGTTGAAGCCTTCGGCGTGCTTGTCCGCAAACCGGCAAACCCCGCCCAGCTCCTCAAAACAGGAGCGGTGGTACGGCGCGCCGCATTCCGGGCAGACGGCGACCGTGTCATCTTCGGTAAATGTTTTTCCGCAGTGGGGGCATTTGGCTCCTGCATATCGGTTCATCGACGTTCCTCCGTATCCGGACAAGCTTTCAATTCAGAGGATGTCCCATCCTCCGACCCCTGTCATTGTTCAGTTTAGTATACCACTTTTATGGGGATTTGACAAACATATTTCTTTACATCCCCTTTGTTCTACTTTATAATAGGGAGAGAAAAAGAAACTGAATCTTGGAGGTACCTGCATGCTGCAGCTGGATGAATTGAGACTGGAACTGGAAGGACTCGAGCCGGAGCTCCAGAGCCTGGGGCAGGCGCTCAACCTGACCGCTCTGCGGGAGGAAGCGGCCGAGCTGGAAAAAACGAGCGCCCAGCCCGGATTTTGGGACGATATGGAGCGCTCCCAGAAAATCCTGCAAAAGATGCGCCACAACCAGAATGTCTGCGAGCGGTATGACAAGCTCCACAGCGATTATACCGACCTGCTGACCATGATCGAGATCGCGAATGAGGAAAATGATGAATCGCTTGTCCCGGATATCGTCGAGACGGCGGAAAAGGTCAAGGCCGAACTGGAATCCCAGAAGCTGACCACCCTGCTCTCCGGCGAATACGACGCAAAGAACGCCATCCTGACTTTCCACGCTGGCGCGGGCGGAACCGAGGCGCAGGACTGGGCCCAGATGCTCTACCGGATGTACAATAAGTGGGCTGACCGCCATTCCTTTAAAGTCAAGCTGATGGATTACCTCGACGGGGATGAGGCGGGGCTCAAAAGCGCCAGCATCCTGATCGAGGGGGAAAACGCCTACGGGTTCCTCCGCTCCGAAGCAGGCGTCCACCGGCTGGTGCGGATTTCGCCGTTTGACTCGTCGGGGAGGCGGCACACCTCCTTTGCCTCCCTGGAGGTCATGCCGGAGATCGACGACGAGGAGGAAATCCCGATCCGGGACGAGGATTTGAGGGTGGACACCTACCGCTCCAGCGGCGCGGGCGGCCAGCACGTCAACAAGACTGAATCCGCCATCCGGATCACCCACCTGCCGACCGGGATCGTCGTCGCCTGCCAGACCGAGCGGAGCCAGATCCAGAACCGCGCGACCGCGATGAAGATGCTCAAATCCCGCCTGGCCGAGATCAAACAGCGGGAACACCTCGAAAAGATCGAGGACATCAAGGGGGAGCAGAAGGAGATCGGCTGGGGCAGTCAGATCCGCTCCTATGTTTTCATGCCCTACACCCTGGCGAAAGACCACCGCACCGGCTATGAATCAGGCAATATCGGCGCGGTGATGGACGGCGACCTGGACGGCTTCATCAACGCCTACCTGGTCGACCAGGCCAAGCAGAACGAGCACTAACCTTTCCCGCCCCGATTTCAGGAATCCCCGTCAAACCCCACTGTTTCCCGCAGTGGGGTTTCTGGTAAAAAACGCACCCCCTTGACAAAGGGGGCCTCCCCGGAACTTCCGACAGCCGCAGCAGAAGGGATCGGGCATATCCGGAGGCTTCCCACACCCTCACAGCCGTTTTTATCCCCGTCCGGCGGGGACGGAACCCAAAATAAAATGAAACGCAGGTGAAATGATGAAGCAGGAAGATTTTTACGGGCTGTCCTACTCAACCCCCGCGGCCCAGTGGGTCGAGGCGCTTCCCTTGGGGAATGCAAAACTGGGTGGGATGATTTACGGTTCACTCCACGATGAGATTATCCAGATCAACGAAGAAACGGTCTGGGCGGGGTATCCGCGCTGCCGGGATAACCCGGAAGCCTACAACCGCCTTTCCAAAATAAGGGAATCTATCTTTCAAGGGGATTACGACGGCGCAATGGAGCATGCCGGGCAGATGCTGGGGCAGCCGGAGCAGCTCGAAAGCTACCAGCCGGTCTGCGACGTATTGATGCGGTTCCATCAGCATGGAATCTACCGGGAGTACTGGCGGGGGCTCGACATCACAAAGGCGCTCTATTCCCAGCGGTACGTCCGGCAGGCAGACCGGCTGGAGCGCTCCCCGGAAATTACAGCCGAGGCGTTTTGCAGCGCGCCCGCCCATCTCCTGGCCTACCGCTATCAGAGCGAATACGGTAAACAAACCGGTTTGACCATCTCGATGCGGCGGGAGGCGCCGGTCGAGGTGACAGCGGAGGGGAAAACGCTCCTCCTGACCGGGCAGACCAATGAAAAGGGGATCCGTTTTTCCTGCATCCTCGCGGCTGAAACCGACGGGGCACTCAAAGCCGCCGGGGACAGGCTGGAAATTGAAAACGCCTCCTGGGTCGAGCTGCGGATCACAGCCGCCTCGGATTTTTACGGGGACGATCCGGTCTCCGCCTGCCGCCGTGTCTTAAACCAGGCGGAACAGGCCTCTTATGAAGAGCTGAAACAGGCGCACATCGCCGATTACCTGTCCCTTTATCACCGGCATGATCTCCGGCTGGGAGAGCCGTATCAAGGGACGACGGACCGGCTGATCGCAGCGGCGGCGGAATCAGAAGAGGCCCGGGATTCCCTGCTGGAGCTCTGGTACAACTACCTGCGCTACCTTCTCATCTGTTCCACCCGGCCTGGGTCGCTTCCCTCGAATCTCCAGGGGATCTGGAATGACAACATGAAGGCCCCCTGGAACAGCGACTACCACCCGAACGTCAATTTGCAGATCAACTACTGGCCGGCTGATGCGGCGGGGTTGTCCGAATGCGTCCTCCCCTTGGCCGAATGGCTGAAACGGGTGGCGGAAAACGGCGAAAAAACCGCCCGGACACATTACCGCGCCGGCGGATGGGTTCTCCACCACGCCTCGGACATCTTTGCTACGACCGCGCCGGTGGACGGCCCGTGGGGAATCTGGCCCTTCGGCGGGGCGTGGCTCTGCCGCAATCTCTACGAGCATCACCTTTATAATCCCAGTGATATGGGATTCCTAACAGAAACGCTCCTCCCGCTCTTAGAGGGTTCCGTCCGGTTTATGCTCGATTTCCTGGTCGAGTGCCCGGCAGGGATCCCGGGGGAAGGGTATCTTGTCACCTGCCCCTCCCACTCCCCGGAAAACCGGTTCCGCGCCCCCAATGGGGAGATTTCCTGGCTGACCTACGGCGCCACGATGGATATCGAGATTATCCGGGACTTGTTTGGAATCTATGCCGACTGCTGCAACAAGGCCGGGGTAAAAGGCAGATTCCAGGAGGAAGCGGAACAGGCTTGCCGCCGGCTTCCCCCTATTAAGATCAGTCCGAAAACCGGGTGCATCCAGGAGTGGATCGACGATTACGAGGAAGCGGAGCCCGGCCATCGCCACATCTCCCACCTTTACGCCCTCCACCCCGGCAATCAGATTGGCAGGAGTACGCCGGAGCTGATGGAAGCGGCCGAAAAGGTGCTGGAGCGGCGGCTTTCCCACCATTACCATGGGCAGGGCTGGAGCTGCGGCTGGATCGCCAATCACTTTGCCCGGCTGGGAAAGGGTGACCGTTCCCTCGACATGCTTGACATGATCGTCTCCCAGATGCTCCTGCCCAACCTGATGGTCGACGCACACGGCCATCCTCAGGTGGGGGATGCGCAGGCGTCGGCCTCGGCAGTCCAGGAGATGCTGGCCCAGAGCCATGATGGGGAAATCGTCCTGCTCCCCGCCCTTCCGGCGCGCTGGAAAAGCGGTATGGCGCGGGGGCTGCGGCTCCGCGGCGGACATTCCCTCGGCCTGGCGTGGGCGGACGGACGCCTTACCAAAGCGGAATTGGCCGCTGGAACAGACGAGGAGCGGGTTGTCCGGGTTGGTGAACGTACCTTCCGCCTGGAACTGAAACAAGGGCGGACATACAACCTGTTGGAATTCCTTTAAAAACAAAGCGCCCTGCATAAGCAGGGCGCTTTGTTTTTATGGGGAGGTACTTAAAAAAGAGGAGAGAGCGGTATCAAACAACATGGGAGGCTTTCAGTTTCAGGCGGAGCTTATCCGCAATCATAGCGATAAACTCTGAATTGGTCGGTTTGCCCCTGCTGTTGTGGATGGTATAACCGAAGTAGGCGTTTAACGTGTCGACATCCCCGCGGTCCCACGCTACTTCAATCGCGTGACGGATTGCGCGTTCGACACGGGAGGAGGTGGTGTTGAACGCCTTTGCAACGGTGGGATAGAGGAGCTTCGTAACTGAGTTGATCATTTCAGGATCCTCGATCGAAAGCCGGATCGACTCCCTGAGATAATGATATCCTTTGATATGAGCGGGGACGCCGATTTGATGGATCACATCAGTGATCATCACCTCGAGATCGGCCTGGCCCGAAGGCTTCGCCGCGGGATCCGACGGGGTGTGGAAGTCGGTCAGGCTCACCACCCGGTCAACCAAATCCTCCATCTCAAAGGGCTTGAGCATAAAGTAAGATGCGCCGCAGTTCATCAGCTCGCTCTGGAGAAAAGAGCTGTCGTAAGCCGTTGTAATGATAAACATCGGGCGGTTGGAAATATCTTTAAAGGTTTTGAGCAGTTTGATCGCATCCATCTGCTGCATCAGGGCGTCTATAATGACGACGTCAGGATGTTTCTTCAAAATCGCATCGCAGATGATTTGGCCGTTTTTCGGCTCTGTAAACACCTCAAATCCTTTGGAACGCAGCATATCGGCACAGATAAGGCCGTAATCCAGCGATTCGTCGCCGATCATTACTTTTCGTTTGTTTGTCACAATACTTCCTCCTCGTCTGATCTCGTTGTCATAATATTACCATATATTGGAAAATAAAACAAGAGGGTTTTTACATTTTTTTCCATATAATTGTAAATATTGGATTTTCAGAAGGAAACAAGGTGATTTTTCCAAAAAAATCAGGAGTGCGTCCGCAGTTCTGCGACATTCTGGTACATATTTTCCGCAAAAATCGCATATCCGCGGGTGGGGTCGTTGACAAAAACGTGGGTCACTGCGCCGATCAGCTTGCCGTTTTGCAGGATCGGACTGCCGCTCATCCCCTGGACAATCCCGCCGCAGAGCTCCAAAAGCCGCGGGTCGCTGATCCGGATCACCATGTTTTTGGTTGGGCTGTTCTCTAAAAGGTTGATTTTTTCGATCTCGATCTCATATTCCTCTGGCGTGCTCCCATTGACCGTGGTGATGACAGTCGCCTTTCCAGTCTTAATTTCCTGTTTCAGTCCCATGGGCGCCAGCTTATCATACTGTGGCGATTCATACATCTGGCCGAACACTCCCGACTCGTTGTTGAGGAGGATGGTTCCGCAGGATTCTTTCGAGACAAAACTCCCGCGCAGCTCCCCTGGGGAGCCGACTGTCCCCTTGACGATGTCGTGAATCCTCACGTTTACGACATCCCCCTGCAATACCGGAAGCACTTCGCCGGTGTCGACGTCACAGATCGCGTGTCCCAACCCGCCGAACGCCTGGGTTTCGGGGTCGTAAAAGCTGACGGTGCCGATCCCGGCGGAGCTGTCGCGCACCCAAAGCCCAGCCTTGTAGGTGTGGTCGATGGCGGACAGCGCCGGGGTGAGGGTCAGGGAACCTTCCCGGTTCCCCCTCCTATAGCTGATGGTCACGCTCTTTCCTCCGCTTTCCGTAATGACTTTAGAAATATCGTCGTTGGAGGAAACGGGGGTGTCGTTCATCTTTACAATAATGTCCCCGGTCTGTACCCCGGCCTCTTTTGCCGGATTCCTGTTCCCGTTTTCGGTTGCAATTTCATTGAGACCGACAACGATGACGCCGTCGGTCAAAATTTTGACGCCGAAGGGGGTGCCGCAAGGGGCGAGCATGACGTTGGAAATAGTTTCCACCGTGACTGTTTTGACAGGGATGATCCCAAACAGGGAAAGCCCGACCTCCTGCCGCACCGGAACCGAGTTGTTGGCCTGCGCCGCCGCTTCCTTTTGGTAGGTACTGCCCAACTCTACCCCGAGGAAGGGTGAGATGGTAAACGCCTCCCCCTCAATATTATAATAATGCTCAGGAGCCGCTATCTCAACATACGCCGTCATTCCCAGAACCGCAAAGGCGAGAGCCGCCGCAGCCGCCGTCAAGGAATGGATGACTGTTCGAATCGTCTTCATTTTTCTATAGAAACAGCGCAAACTGCTGTTTCCTCTCCTTTCCGTTTTTGGTCAGATAAACCTTTCTCTTATAATATCTGCGAAAAAATTGGCATTATAAATGGTAAAATTACTATGGAAAAGTAGAATTGTATTGTTTTCCTGCCTGTGGTATAATATCTGCATAGCAGTTATTATACTTTTTATGGCCTGGACGACCCGCTCGCGCGGCTCACATTCCGACAGTCAATGATGCCTTATACATACCGTGTCCATGGTATCATATTAAATATGCCTGTTTTTGGCGTTTTTTGTCTGATCCAGCAGAAAATAGGCGGAAAATCTTAAAATCTTTACTGTTAGAAGGATACCCCGTTTTATGATAAATTTTCAAAAAATAATTGTAATCACCGGCCACTACGGATGCGGTAAAACCAATCTCGCAGTGAACCTGGCCCTTCATCTTGCTGACAGAGGGGAGCCGGTCACCATCATGGATCTGGACATCGTCAACCCCTATTTCCGCACCAACGACTGCAAGGCGCTCTTTGAAGGGCGCGGGATCGAGCTGGTTGCCGCGAATTTTGCTTCGACCAACCTGGACGTCCCTTCCCTTCCTGGAAGTGTGGCGGCCAAAATCAGGATGGGGGACGGCAGTTTGATCCTCGACGTGGGCGGGGACGATGCCGGTGCGGTGGCGCTCGGCCAGTACGCCGCCATGATTGCGGAAAGGGAGTACGAAATGCTCTATGTCTACAACCCCTTCCGGCTTTTGACCGCGGAACCGGAGGCTGCAGTGCAGTCCCTCCGTGAGATTGAGGCAGCGGCCCGTTTAAAAACGGCCGCTCTTGTAAACAATGCAAATCTTGGCCCGCTGACGACCCCTGAAACCGTCGAAAGCGGCCTGATATTTGGGAAACGGATGACTGAGCTGACCGGTCTTCCGGTCAAATTCACCGCTTGTACCAAAGGGAATGAACCAGCAACCGGCGGGGGAGATATTTTTCCGATGGAATTATACCTAAAGCCCGTCGAATGAGAAGAGGAGGGATTCACATGGCAAAAACGACGATTAATGCCGACCGCTGTAAAGGTTGTGGGCTTTGCACTACTGTCTGTCCGAAGAAGATTCTTCAGCTTTCAAAGACAGTGCTCAACGCCAAAGGCTACAATCCGGCAGAGGTGATTGACATGAGCAGTTGCATCGGCTGCGCAATGTGTGCAAAAACATGCCCTGACTGCGCGATTACCGTCGAAAAGTAGTCGAATCACAAAACTTTTTGTATAATAAATTTGAATTATACAAAGAATGGAGGCAATTATGTCACAGCAATATATGATGAAAGGGAACGAGGCTCTTGCGGAAGCGGCGCTGCGTGCGGGATGCCGTTACTTTTTCGGTTATCCGATCACCCCGCAGACCGAGCTTTCCGCCTATATGTCCAAGCGGATGCCGAAGATCGGGGGAACCTTTTTGCAGGCGGAATCCGAAATTGCGGCGATCAACATGGTACTAGGCGCATCTTCGGTCGGCGCGCGGGTTATGACCAGCTCCTCTTCCCCGGGAATCAGCCTGAAGACCGAGGGGATTTCTTACATAGCGGGTTCCGACCTGCCCTGCCTGATTGTCAACGTCCAGCGCGGCGGCCCGGGGCTCGGCGGAATCCAGCCCTCGCAGGCGGACTATTATCAGGCAACCAAGGCGCCGGGACACGGCGACCTTCACATTTTGGTCTTCGCCCCGGCGAGCATCCAGGAGATCGTCGACCTGACCGGCCGCGCCTTCGACAAGGCAGACCACTACCGGATGCCCGCAATGCTGCTGGCGGACGGTGCGCTGGGCCAGATGATGGAACCCATCTCCTTCCCGGATGAAAGCGAAGAGATGAAGCTTCCGGAAAAGCCCTGGGCGGCAACCGGAACCGAAGGAAAGCGGAAACCCAATATCATCAACTCCCTCTACCTCAACCCGAACAAGCTGGAGGACAGCGTGCGGGCGCGGTTCGAGCGGTATGAAACCATCCGGAAGAATGAAGTCCTTTATGAAGAGATGATGACGGAGGACGCGGACCTGGTTCTCGTCGCTTACGGCATCACTTCCCGTATCTGCAAGACCGCTGTCAAAAAGGCGAGAGCAGAGGGGATCAAGCTCGGGCTGATCCGCCCGGTTACCCTCTGGCCCTTCCCGGAAGAGGTGATCAGCAGGACGGCAGAGCACGTCAAAGCCTTCCTTTCGGTCGAGATGAGCATGGGCCAGATGGTGGACGACGTCCGCCTGGCGGTCAACGGGAAATGCCCGGTTCGCTTCTTCGGCCGCACCGGCGGGGTCATCCCCACGCCGGATGAAGTTTTTGACGCCGCTAAGGATGTTTTAGCTTCGGCAGGAGGTGACAAATAATGGCGGTTGTATTTGAAAAAACAAGAGGCTTAACCGATGCCATCACCCACTACTGCCCCGGCTGCGGACACGGCATCGTCCACCGTCTGGTCGCGGAGTCGCTGGTAGAACTCGACGTTTTGGAAAAAACGGTCGGCGTCTGTCCGGTCGGCTGTTCGGTCATGGCTTACGACTATTTTAACTGTGATTTTATCGAGGCGCCCCACGGCAGGGCCCCGGCGGTCGCCACCGGCGCCAAGCGGGTTCTGGGGGATAAAAACATCGTCTTCACCTACCAGGGGGACGGCGACCTCGCGGCGATCGGGACGGCGGAAACCGTCCATTCTGCGACCCGTGGGGAGAATATCACCATCATCTTTATCAACAACGCGATCTACGGGATGACCGGCGGCCAGATGGCTCCCACCACCCTTCCGGGACAGGTGACGCAGACCACCCCCTACGGGCGCGATGTCAAGACCGCGGGGTATCCGGTGCGGGTCTGTGAGATGCTCTCTACCTTGGACGGCGTTTACTACGCGGAGCGCGTCACGGTGGATTCCGTTCCCCATATCAACGCGGCCAAGGCAGCGATCAAAAAAGCGTTCCAGAATCAGATCGACGGAAAGGGCTTCTCGATCGTCGAGGTTGTCTCCAACTGCCCGACCAACTGGGGGCTCTCCCCTGCTGAGTCGATGCAGTGGCTGCGCGACAACATGCTGCCCTATTATCCGCTGGGCGTCTACAAAGACAAAGACAAGGAGGGAACCAAATAATGGATAAGAATATCGTACTGGCTGGCTTCGGCGGGCAGGGCATCCTTTTTGCAGGCAAGGTTCTCGCCTATACCGGCATGATCGACGAGCTCCATGTTTCCTGGCTGCCTTCTTACGGCCCGGAGATGCGCGGTGGTACCGCGAACTGCTCGGTCTGTATCTCGGAGAATGAGATCGGTTCCCCCCGTGTGCTGGACCCGAATATCCTGATTGTCATGAATATCCAGTCCTACGACCGGTTTATTGATACGGTAGTCGACGGCGGCGCTGCGGTGGTCAACAGCACCCTGATCAACAAAAAAACCGACAACGAAAAGATCCGCTGCGTCTACATCCCCGCTACCGAAATGGCGAATGACAACAACCTGCAAGGGCTTGCCAATATCATCTGCCTGGGCGCGATGCTCAAGCAGACCGGGATGACCAGCTATGACTCGATGGAGGCAGCGATCAAAAAATGTGTCCCTCCTTCTAAGGCGCATCTGCTGGATGCAAACCTCAAAGCATTAAAGCTTGGTTACGAGTTCGAAGGCTGATTTTAAAGAGACAAACACCCCTGCTGAATCAGATTTAGCAGGGGTGTTTTTTATAATAGAACGCCCCGGCCGTGCCGGGGCGTTTGCCATCAATATAGTGACCGGTTTTCGCAAACAACAGATTAAATCCATCGACCGGCAGCTTCGAACGTTTTGCCATCACATCGCCGACCGGCTTTCCCATTTTCCTGTTCAGCAGGAAAGCGGCGGTCTGAGCGAGCGTACAACGAGCGCGGCGGACTCAGTTCTGGTCGATCATATGGCAGTAGATGCCGGGGAAGGAATCAGGAATCTCCAGGATCTCCAGCGATTTGCGGTAAAACTCCACTGCATCACTCACCCAGCCGATGACAGCGTAGCCGTAGCCGGCTTCCCGCATCGCCTCCAACGTCCGATATAGAAGGGCGGAACCAACCCCCTTGCCGCGGCACTCCTCTAAAACGCCGGTAGGACCGAAAAAGCCCTTTGCGGTCGCATCATAGCAGGCAAAGCCGACGACCTTCTTCTCCTTGACCGCAATGAAACAGGTCGTGGGCTGGCAGGAAAGCGCAAGCGAAGCCTCTCCAACCCAGGCGGGGCTGAAATTTTCAGCGACGAAATCGAGGATCCGCCCGCGATCCAACCCCATGGCGCGGTGAATCGTAACCCCTTCTTCCGCCGCCTTCCGGCAGGCCGGTTCGGAGGAGGGGAGTTCGTACAATTTTACTAAGTAATCGGCGTTCATCAGGACACCCGCTTTCTTTTCGGATAAGGACATTATACCGAAGGCCGGCAGAAAAATCAAGGAATAGAACGCTTTTACCGGACTGCTATTCATCCTGTCCGCTGCATTTTAGAGATTTATGTTTTCTGAACTATTCTGTCTCTGACTTTTCTGCCTTTTCCTTCAAATACTCTTCCTCCAGGCTTTTCACTTTCTCGACAAAGTACTCCAGTGTCTGTCCTGTGTATTCCCGGCTTTCCTGTTCCCAAATAGAGTAGTTGTCCATAGGCCCTGTATTCTGTATGGTTCCGGCCTCTGCCTGCGCCGCCTCGACCTGGCACCCAAACGGACTGACCAGCCTGTTGCCCTCCGTCACTAGGAACACCCACCTGTGGTAGACTGCACTTCTTGGCAGTCCCGTCGTTACATTCGGCTGTACCCATCCCAGATATTTTTTCCCAATACAGCGGGTAAGGGCTTCTTTTTCTCCGATAATATCGTGATGTGATTCCGCTCCTTCATACGACGTATCTCCGTGGTACACTTTCTTGATTTGCACCACAACCCTATAACA
>JAAWBP010000031.1 GCA_022792755.1 Oscillospiraceae bacterium
ACGGTCAGGAACGAAGCGGGGCCGTCTACCGCGTGCTGTCCATGGGGGAGCTGCGGATTGAAATAGATGCAGTCGCCTTCACAGAGGATATGATCGTGGCCGCTTATGCTGACGCATACCTTCCCGGAGAGGACGTAGTTGAACTCCTGCCCCGAATGGGAAATCAGCTCCTGCGGCGGATCGCCGGGGGAGAGGCTGACAAGCAGGGGCTGCATCTTCCGGCCGATAAAGCTGTGAGCCAGGCTGAAAGCGGAATAGCCGTACCGCGCAATTCCAGGTGCTTTTCCTTTGCGGGTGATAAAGTAGGTGTTCATTTTAGGGGCTTCTCCAGTGACGAGTTCGGTGAAGTCAATCCCCAGGATTCCCGCAATATCATACAGCGTGCTGATCGGGATATCAGCCTCGCCGCTCTCACATTTTTGATAGCTTTCCTCTGTCATGTTCAGCCGGCCTGCCATCTCGGAGGGGCTGATTTCCAGGATTTCCCGCAGTTCTTTGATCCTGTGCGGAATCTCCATCAAGTTTTTGTGCATAAAAACACAACCTTTCTAATCGATCGCTTCAGCATAAAATTACCATCCTATCTGCCGGTCAAAAGCGGAATCGCCGCCTGAATCGTGAAAAACGGACAGCTATTCCTAATATAGAATACCATTTTTTTAGGCTTTTTTCTACTTCATTTTTTGAGAAATTTTTAAACAGAATTCCCCGGCTGCTGGAAAAAATGTAATTTTGAGGGATAGGAGAAAGCGGCTGATGGCTCGGCTTTCCCAAACTCGCACCGGCGGGGAAAATCGGTCGGGTGTTGATCTCTCTTGCATCCGCTTCCTAATTCGGATATAATAAAGGCGGTAAATTAATCTTAGATCAGCTGGCTCATCTGATCTTGACATTCTTGTCACCGAAAAAGAGGGGGATTCTATGAATTACATCATCTTTATGCCGGATGAGATGCGCGCAGAAAGTGTTGGCTGCTATGGCCATCCATTTGTGCAGACCCCGAACCTCGACCGCCTTGCGGAGGAGGGGACGCTGTTCGAACAGTGCCACGTCCAGAATCCGGTCTGCTCGCCCTGCCGTTGCTCCTTTGCAACGGGCCAATATCCGCATACCAATGGACACCGCACCCTCTGGAATCTCGTCAAGCCGTATGAACACAACCTATTCCGCTACATGAAGGAAGCGGGCTACGACGTTTGGGTGTACGGCAAAAACGACTTGTTTGCCGCGGATACCATCCCGCTTTCCGCCGACGTGTTTGTAGAAAAACAGGCTGAAAATCCGCCCGCCGAAAGTCCGCAGAGCGCCACCGGAAATGTTGACGATTTCCTGCTCGAGCCGATGCAGTGCGGCGAGGACGGCGTGAAGGATTACGCCAATGTTATGGCCGGTATTGAAAAGATTATCGGCTGGAAACAGGGGGATCGGCCGTTTGTCCTTTTCCTTCCGCTTTTGTATCCGCACTGCCCCTATACCGCGCCGGAATCCTATTACCACCTTTATGAAAAGGAAGAGATTTCACTGCGCGGCGCCGGCGAAAAGAAGCCGGAGTTTCACGAACTGATCCGCCGCTACCGTTCGTTGAATGATGAAGAAGTTCTACGAAAAGTACAAGCGGTTTACCTTTCCATGATCACATACAGCGACGCTCTGCTCGGGAAGCTGATGGAAGCGTTAGACCGTTCTGCGGCGGCGGACGACACCCTCTTGATCGCCGTTTCCGACCACGGTGACTATGCGGGCGACTATGGGCTGGTCGAAAAGTGGCCGGATGGGTTTGAGGATGTCCTCACCCGCGTTCCACTGATCATCCGCGGTCCCGGCGTAAAGGCTGGGCACCGCGTCCGCGGGCAGGTGGAGCTGCTCGACCTGATGCCGACCTTTTTGGAATCGGCGGGGATCGAACCGCAGCACACCTTCTTTGGCGAGTCGCTCTGGCCGGCCCTGCGTGGCGGCGACGGCGATTTGGAGCGCCCGGTTTATGGGGACGGCGGCTACGACCCGCACGAGCCGCACTGTTTTGAGGGGTGGGGGACCCGCGACGCCAATATCATGTATCCCGGCGGCGTCTATTACCACAAAGCCCTTCAGCAGCAGGAACATCCCCGGTCGGTCTGCCGCACGACGATGATGCGCACCCTTGACTATAAGCTCATCTACCGCACCAGCGGGGATTGCGAGTTTTACGACCTGCGGGAAGACCCCGAGGAGCTGGAAAACCGGTATCACGACGAAAAATACGCGGAGCAGGTTCAGAAGATGCAGAACCAGCTCCTCAACTGGTATGTGAAAACCTCGGATACCGTTCCCATGACCAGCGATTCACGGGTGTAAAAAGCCTAAAAATCCATGAATATACGGCAAAACGGGATAACTGCACAGTTATCCCGTTTAATTTCTTATTTGGAGGTGCAGAGAAATGATTGATATCAATAAGTGGGTCAGCCGCTATACCGATGCGGTAAAAGAACGGTTCGGAGAGCGGGTTTGGCTGATCGGATTGCAGGGCAGCTACGGCAGGGGAGAAGCGGCTGAAACGAGCGATATTGATGTAGTGCTGATTTTGGACGCGGTATCCTATAAGGATTTGACAGCCTACAGTAAGCTGCTCGATTCCCTGCCCGATAGGGATAAGGTCTGCGGGTTTATTTCCGGTAAGCCGGAGCTCGAAGCATGGGAAAAATCGGATTTGTTCCAGTTTTGCCACGACACGACCCCTATCTGCGGTTCTCTCGACGAGCTTTTGCAGACAATCGGTGAGAGTGATGTAAAACGGGCGGTCAAAGCGGGAGCCTGCAATCTCTATCACGCCTGTGTGCACAATGCGGTTCACGAAAAAAGCTGTGATCTGCTGAAAGAGCTGTATAAGTCTGCGGCGTTTACCCTCCAGGCCATCGCTTATCTGCAAACCGGCGTATTTGAAAGGAAGCAGGGGAAGCTATCGGCCCTTCTTTCGCCTGACGAACAGAAAATATTGGAAAAACGGCTGCTCGTCAAGGAGCGCGGGATCGTTTCCGACGACGAATTTGCCCAGCTGTCGGCGCTGCTGATCCGCTGGTCGTCGAAATGGATTCTGGAATGGTAGCCGCTTTGGGAATTTATCGATGGATATACATCCTTGTCATATCCGGCTCGTCATCTCCCTGAACCATGCATAAAAATTCCCACCCATATCGTTCGTAAAAGCCGGTATGGTCAGTGACCAAGTAGATTGGTGTAATGCCTTTGGATTTTAGGTCGTTCACGGCCATGTCAAGCAGATGCCCTGCAATTCCTTTACAGCGGTATTCTGTTTCCGTATATACCGCGCAAACGTTAGGCGTAAGGTCTTTTCTATCATGGAAGTCATTTTCTATGACGCCCAGCCCTCCTATAATTCTGTTGCCGTCTAAGCAAAGATACCATCCGTACTCGGTTTCACGATTAAGATAAGCTTCCATGCATGCAAGATAAGCTTCCAGTGGCACTCCCCATTTACTATGGAACCATTCGGCTGCGGCCCTTTTTAACTGCGGCTTCTCTCTTAAAGTGATATATCTGTACCCGCCCATATTTTCTCTCCTTGGATTCCTGTTTGTTTCCCGATTATATCACGGCCGACGTTGAATTACAAGCTGGTATTGGCAAAGTTTCAGCCGGAAACGTCGGCTTTCAATAGAGATCATTTTTTAATGGTACTTGCAATTTAAATGAAAACGGTGTATAATATCCTCACAATCGAATAGACGGGAGCTTGTGTGACAGGCTGAGAGGAAGGTGAGACCTTCGACCGATAACCTGATTTGGATAATGCCAACGTAGGGATACTGAAGGACAAGTGTTTTGAGCGGGGAGTTACCGGATCGGTAGCTCCCCGCTTTTTGCGTTTGGAGGGAAGAGAATGGTTCGAGTAAATGGTCAGAATTTAGAGATCGCCGGGAAAACCGTAGCAGAATTCTTGGCGGATGCGGGATACGATCCGAAACGGGTCGCGGTAGAGCGCGGCGGCGGTATTGTGCCGAAGACGCAATACGGCGAAACCGTACTGACGGACGGCGACTGTGTCGAAGTCGTCAGTTTTGTGGGGGGCGGATGAGTTGATACCGTCAAAGGAAGCGATGCTGAAGGCATTGGAAGAACGGCACGGCAGGGAATTGCAACGTAAATTTACGTCGGCTGTGGTCGCTGTCTGCGGGCTGGGCGGTCTTGGTTCCAATATTGCGGCCTCTCTTGCCCGCGCGGGAATCGGCAGGCTGATCCTCATCGACTTTGACCGGGTAGAGCTTTCCAACCTCCATCGACAGCAATATAAGGTCTCCCAGATCGGCAGATACAAAACGGAGGCGATGGCTGAAAATCTAAAAGAGATCGCCCCGTACACCGAGCTTGGGATCCATACAGCCCGCATAACGGAAAGCAACGCGGCGGAACTTCTGAAAAACGCCGACATCATATGCGAAGCGTTTGACAATGCCGAGTGTAAAGCGATGCTTGTGAATTTAGTCCTCGAAACGATGCCGGAAAAATACCTCGTAGCCGCGTCCGGCATGGCGGGGCTGGGCAGTGCGAACGACATCAAAACCCGGAGGGTGGCAAAGCGTTTTTACCTCTGTGGGGATGAGGTCAGCAGCGTGGGTGACGGGATCGGGCTGGTGTCCCCTCGCGTCATGCTCTGCGCCGCACATCAGGCGCAGATGGTTCTCCGTATTTTAGCGGGTGAGCCGGAAGAATAGACGGAGCAATCAAGGTACAGCGTATTTTTCGCAGAAGAGGGGAAGCCGGCGCTTTTGATGGGCGCCAGCCGGCCAAACGGGAACGAATGGTATCTGCGGCGTGTTTTTCCTCGACCCGTTTCAATAAAAGAAAGAAGGAAATCAGATGAATGACGACACACTCCGACTCGGCGGGCATGAATTCCATTCCCGCTTCATCCTCGGCTCGGGGAAATACTCTCTGAAATTGATCGAGGCAGCAGTCAAAGACGCCGGAGCGGAAATCATCACCCTGGCAGTCCGCCGGGCGAATACCAAGGAACAGGAGAACATTTTAGACTATATCCCCGACGGCGTCACCCTGCTCCCGAATACCAGCGGCGCGAGAAATGCCGAAGAAGCGGTTCGGATTGCGCGGCTTGCGCGGGAGCTCGGCTGCGGAGATTTTGTGAAGATTGAGATTATGCGGGATTCCAAATACCTGCTCCCCGACAACCAGGAGACGATCCGGGCGACAGAAATCCTCGCAAAAGAGGGCTTTGCCGTCATGCCGTATATGTACCCCGACCTGAATACGGCCCGCGACCTCGTCGGCGCTGGAGCGGCCGCCGTTATGCCGCTCGGCTCCCCGATCGGCTCCAATAAAGGGCTTGCAACCAGGGAGTTCATCCAGATCCTCATCGACGAGATCGACCTCCCCGTTATCGTAGACGCCGGCATCGGGAAGCCCTCCCAGGCCTGCGAGGCGATGGAGATGGGTGCCGCCGCTGTCATGGCGAATACCGCCCTTGCCACCGCGGGGAATCTCCCGATGATGGCGGCCGCTTTCCGCCAGGCTGTCGAAGCGGGGCGGAAAGGGTATCTGGCAGGGCTCGGAAGGGTTCTCACCCGCGGCGCTTCCGCCTCCGACCCGCTGACCGGTTTCCTCCGGGATTGAGAGGTGCAGGGAATGGAAAATCAATTCTTGATCGATTCGGAGTTCCTGCCGCCTGCGGCACTTGCAAAAAAACACAGGCTGGAAACCGATCCGTCCTGCCGCAGCGACCATATGGAATATCTGCCTGGGATGGAGAAGATCGAGTCGGACGTTTGCGCGAATGTGATGGCGCAGATGGATTCCTTCGACTACTCCGCTTATACCGCTAAAGATGTAAAAGCGGCTTTAGAACATGAAACCTGCTCCATCGAGGATTTCAAAGCTCTGCTTTCCCCTGCGGCCGAACCCTTTCTCGAGGGGATGGCGCAGAGGGCGCGGCTCGAAACCGGCAGGCATTTTGGAAATACCGTTTACCTGTTTACCCCTCTTTACATCGCCAACTACTGTGAAAACTACTGCGTCTATTGCGGGTTCAACTGCTATAACCAGATCCACCGCATGAAATTGACGATGGATCAAATTGAGCGGGAAATGAAAGTCATTGCCGACAGCGGGATGGAGGAAATCCTGCTCCTCACCGGCGAGAGCCGCAAAAAGAGCGATGTCGATTACATTGGCGAAGCCTGCAAGCTGGCGAGGAAATACTTCCGGATGGTGGGGCTCGAAATTTACCCCGTCAACACCGACGAATACCGCTATCTTCATGAATGCGGCGCGGATTATGTCACGGTTTTTCAGGAAACCTATGATACGCAGCGGTACGAAACCCTGCATCTCCTCGGGCATAAGCGGGTGTGGCCTTACCGCTTCGACGCGCAGGAGCGCGCCCTCATGGGCGGGATGCGCGGTGTGGCTTTTTCGGCGCTGCTCGGCCTTTCGGATTTTCGAAAGGACGCTTTGGCAAGCGCACTGCACGTCTATTATTTGCAGCGCAAATACCCGCACGCCGAAATGTCGCTCTCCTGCCCGCGGCTCCGCCCCATCATCAACAACGAGCGGATCAGCCCTCTGGACGTCCGCGAAAAACAGCTCTGCCAGATTCTCTGCGCATACCGCATCTTCCTGCCCTATGTCGGCATCACGGTCTCTTCCCGCGAAAGTGCGGAATTCCGAAATGGCATTGTAAAAATTGCCGCGACTAAGGTGTCGGCGGGGGTATCCACCGGGATCGGCGATCACGAGAGTAAATACAGCGGGAAGGAGCCGGACGGCGCGCAGGGCGACGAGCAGTTTGAGATCAGCGACAGCCGCAGCCTTGACAGGATGTACCGGGATATTGCCGGGGAGGGGCTCCAGCCCGTTCTGAATGACTATCTCTATGTCTGATATCTTATCTGTGACCAACCGTCTGCTTTGCAGGGAGGATTTTCTTGTCCGCATTGAAAAAATAGCTGCGGCGCATCCGGCGGGGATTATCCTCCGCGAAAAAGACCTGTGCGAGAGCGAATACCAGGAGCTGGCGGGCAGGGTGCTTCAAATCTGCCGGAAGCATTGGACTCCCTGCATCCTCCACAGCTTTACGGCCGCTGCGGCAGAATTAAAGTGCGATGCGCTCCATCTTCCGCTTCCTCTTCTCCGCACACTTACAGATCGGGAAAAAGCGGGTTTCCAAACGCTCGGCGTTTCCTGCCATTCCGCAGAAGAGGCCGCCGAAGCCGAAGCGCTCGGCTGTACCTATATCACGGCAGGCCACATTTTTGACACCGCATGTAAAAGCGGGCTGCCCGGGCGGGGGATCGGCTTTCTCAGAAGGATATGCGAAAGCGTCTCCATCCCGGTCTATGCGATCGGTGGGATCGAGCCGGGGCGCATCGCAGCGGTGAGGGATGCTGGAGCGGCAGGCGGCTGCGTGATGAGCGGCGCGATGGCTTGTGAAAATGTTCAGGAATATTTTGCCGCGTTTGAGGAGGGATCAGATGAAATTTCATAAGGATATGCTGCGTTTATACGCAGTGACCGGCCGCCGCTGGACAGGGAGGAAGACGTTGTACGAGCAGATTGAAGCCGCTCTGAAAGGCGGCGTCACGATGGTTCAGCTCCGTGAGAAGCATCTGGACGAGGCCGCGTTGATTGCGGAGGCTCTGCCGATCAAGGAACTCTGTCACCGCTATCATGTCCCGCTGATTATCAACGATTATGCGGAGGTCGCTTTGAAAATTGGAGCGGATGGCGTCCATGTCGGGATTGAAGATCCATCCGTTCGCGAAATCCGCAGAAACGCCCCTAAGGATTTCATCATCGGGGCGACCGCAAAGACGGTGGAGCAGGCACGGGCCGCCGAAGCCGCCGGCGCGGATTATCTCGGCGTTGGTGCAGTGTTTCCGTCCCCCACCAAGGAAAACGCTATTCGGATCACAACGGCGCAGCTGAAAGAAATCTGTTCCGCTGTTTCCATCCCCGCCGTTGCAATCGGCGGTGTGTGCCTCGACAACCTGTCGGGGCTCAAGGGCGGCGGAATGGCGGGGATTGCCGTTGTTTCCGCCATCTTTGCGGCAGAGGATATCCAGGACGCAGCAGCTGCACTCCGAAAAAAGGCGGAGGCGTTGGTCGAGTAACGGCCTCTTTAGGCGGACGGAATCAGGAAAACGTGGTTCGAAGGCAGAGCAGCCCTCGGTTTGTGAGAAACCCGGCGAAAGGATCGCCGGTCGATGATCTTGGTTGAAAGGGGAGTGTGCGGAGTGAAAACAGCGCTGTCGATCGCGGGGTCGGATTCCTCTGGGGGCGCTGGGATCCAGGCGGATATCAAGGCGATGACGATGAACGGCGTTTACGCGATGACTGCTGTCACGGCCTTGACGGCACAGAACACGGTCGGCGTCCGGGCAATTTCGGAGGTCTCTCCGGAATTTTTAGCAGAGCAGATCGACGCGGTGTTTGAGGATATCGTTCCCGATGCGGTCAAGATCGGGATGGTGCCGTCGAGCGGGTTGATCGAGGTGACTGCGGAAAGGCTGCGGCATTATAAGGCGAGAAATATCGTTGTCGATCCCGTCATGGCGGCGACGAGCGGTTCATCGCTGGTGAAAGCGGGCGCGGCCTCTCTGCTGGCCGAAATGCTTTTCCCCATTGCCGCTCTCGTCACACCGAATTTTCCAGAGGCGGAGCTTCTCTCGGGAATACCCCTTCACGGCAAGGATGACATGGCGGCTGCGGCAAAGCGAATCGGCGGAGAATACGGTTGTGCGGTATTGCTTAAGGGCGGACACAGTGAAGGCGCCGCCGATGATCTGCTGTATCTGAATGGGGAATACCGATGGTTTGAGGGGAAACGGATTGTCAATCCCAACACCCATGGGACAGGCTGCACCCTTTCCTCTGCGATTGCCGCAAACCTCGCTAAAGGATTCGACCTCGCCGGCGCCGTCAAAAAAGCCAAAGATTATCTTTCCGAAGCACTGGCGGCACAGCTGAATCTGGGAAAAGGTTCCGGTCCGGTCAACCACCTGTTTGACTTCCACAGCCGGTTCGGCGGCGCGGCGGAAGAATCGCCGCTTATTTGAAAGGAGCAGATGATGAGAAATTATACAACGCAGATGGATGCCGCGAGGAAAGGCATCATCACCCCTGAAATGAAAATCGTTGCAGAGAAGGAATTCCGCACAGCGGAAGAGATCCGCGGGCTCGTCGCTAAAGGGCAGGTCGCAATCTGTGCCAACAAGCGGCATCGATGCCTTTCTCCTAATGGGGTTGGGTCGATGCTCCGCACAAAAGTTAATGTCAATTTAGGGGTGTCAAAAGACTGCAAGGATTACGATATCGAGATGCAGAAGGTCATGGCGGCGGTGGACATGGGCGCGGAAGCCATCATGGATCTTTCCTCTCATGGAGACACCCAGCCCTTCCGCAGAAAGCTAACCAGCGAATGCCCGGCGATGATCGGCACGGTTCCCGTTTACGACAGTGTGATCCATTATCAGCGGGACCTTGCGACCCTCACTGCGGAGGATTTTATCGATGTGGTTCGCCTCCACGCGGAGGACGGCGTGGATTTTGTCACCCTCCACTGTGGGATTACCCGCAAGACCATCGAGCAGATCAGGAAGCACAAACGCAAAATGAACATCGTTTCCCGCGGAGGGTCCCTCGTCTTTGCCTGGATGAGCATGACCGGCGAGGAAAACCCGTTTTACGAATACTTTGATGAGATTCTCGATATCTGCCGGGAATATGACGTCACCGTTTCTTTGGGGGACGCCTGCCGCCCCGGCTGCCTTGCGGACGCGAGCGACGTCTGTCAGATCGAGGAGCTGGTTCGGATCGGCGAGCTGACCAAGCGCGCCTGGGAGAAGGACGTGCAGGTGATGGTGGAAGGGCCGGGGCATATGCCGCTCGACCAGATCGAGGCCAATATGAAACTGGAGCAGACAATCTGCATGGGCGCGCCCTTTTATGTACTGGGGCCGATTGTGACCGATATCGCCCCCGGATACGACCACATCACCTCCGCCATCGGCGGTGCGGCTGCGGCTGCGGCGGGAGCCGCTTTCCTTTGCTATGTAACCCCCGCCGAACACCTCGCACTGCCCAATGTGGAGGATGTGAAGCAGGGGATCATCGCGGTTAAGATCGCGGCACATGCGGCGGACGTTGCGAAGAAGATTCCCCATGCGAGAGATATTGACGACGCGATGGCGGAGGCCAGGCGGTCTCTCGACTGGGAGAAGCAGTGGGAATCTGCGATCGACCCCGAAACGGCAAAGGGAATCCGCAATGACCGAGCGCCTGAACAAGAGGACAGTTGTTCGATGTGCGGGAAATTCTGCGCCGTGAGAAGCATGAACAAAGCCTTGAACGGCGAATACATTGATATTCTTTAAACGTGATCCCGGTCGGCTGGCTACAGGACGACCGGCCGGGGCAGCCTGAGCAGCGGCGGACGGTTAATATCGCCCGTTGCTGCTGTTTCTTTTTCATTGGGAAATATAAATAAAATGAAAGGTCCTTTTTTATTACATCCTCCAAACTTTGCAGGGATGAGAAAAACGTGGGGAAAATTGTTGTATTTTTATGATTTAAGGTGTACTGTATAAGACAAAGAAGAGGTAATACTTCATATTAAATTGATCAGTTTTATTCAAAAAAGGAGGGCCCCCCGCATGTTAGAGCTCAGACAGGTCAACATCAAATTCACAGAACCTGTGATCGAGGACGGAAGCCTTCTGATCCCGGACGGGGAGCTGACGGCATTGACCGGGCCGTCCGGGAGCGGAAAGACAACCCTGCTCTACTGCGTGGGACTGGTCTCCTCCTGCAAGGATTACGAGTATGTTTTTGACGGAAAGCAGGTCGACCTTTCCTCAGAAGAAGAAAAGGGGAACCTGCGGAAAACAAAGATCGGGTACATCTTCCAGGAAAACAACCTGAACCAAAACCTGACGGCAGGAGAGAACGTCCGGCTGTCCGCCTCCCTGGCGGGGGCGGACACCGGATCCTCTAAAATTGCGGAATTATTGGAGCAGGTGGGGCTTTCGGGGCAGGAGAATGCCTACCCAAAATCCCTGTCAGGCGGGGAACAGCAGCGGCTGGCGATTGCCTGCGCGCTGGCAAAGGAACCCGAACTGATTATCGCAGATGAACCGACTTCCTCTCTGGACGAAGAGAACACGGAGCAGGTCTTGAAGCTGCTGGAGAAAATCGCAGGAGAAGGGAAGAAGGTAGTGGTGGCAAGCCACAGCAAAGCGGTGGTGGAACGGTGCGGAGTCGTCTACAACATCGAAGAAAAGAAGCCTGTCTTAATCAAAGGGCAGGAGTACATAGAGAAGGTAGATTCCAAGGAAGAAAAAGGAGAAACGAAGAAAAGGAAATTGAAGCTTCCGTTTTACCTGAGATACCAGCGGAAGAACGGGAGAAAGGGGCAGGTACTGAAGGAGCTGACGGTGGGGATCTGCGCACTGTCGGTGGCGTTCACGGCGTTGAGCACGGGATATATTAAGGACTTTGAGGAGCAGCAGCGTCGGAATATGCAAGCCGTGTCGGAACGGGAATTGGTTGTTGTGAGACGCTTTTTCCCAGATGTTGCTCAAACTAGAGTATATGATGCTCACTCGACTTCTCTTTTGCAAGAAGAAATAGATCAGCTCCAAAAAATAGAGGGAGTAGAAAAATTTGATTCGGTAGTTTTTTTTCAAAATTTTTCTTCTCTTACAAAAGAGTCCTTAAATAGAGATACTGCCCATTTAAAAACTGGAGAACTTAATTCATATATATATTATAAAAATATGTCAGGTAAGGAGGGAAGTAGAGGGTTTTGTAACATAACAATAGATGATCCCGAAACCGGAAAAAATCTTTATGATCCGGGGGAAAATATAATTAAAGGGAATTATTTCATTGCTTCATATTTTTCGTATGAGGGTATGGAATTAAAATGTAGAATGATCGAT
>JAAWBP010000032.1 GCA_022792755.1 Oscillospiraceae bacterium
CCCGGAACGTTTACGGGCCGTATGAGCTCCACCCGAATACCTTCCTTGTCACAACCAAGGACGCGCCGGAGTGCCCGATCCAGAAATGCGGCCACGCCAGCTGGTGCCAGGGCACGGATGGACGGTGGTTTGTCTGCTTTCTTTCTGCCCGCCCGTATTACAACAAACGCTGTGCATTGGGACGTGAGACCTCGATTAACGAGATGGTCTGGAAAGAGGACAGCTGGCCCTATCTGAAAAACGGCACTGTTGTCCCTGACTTCGAGTTTGAGGGCTACGGCGATCTGAGAAGGCAAAAGCAGTTCAGCCCGGTTTTTGGTTCCGCGGAGTTTTACCGTGAATTCAGTTCCCTCCGCGGCCCGGCGAAGCACCAGGTCGGCCCGGACAATGTCCTGCGGATTTACGGGGGAGAATCTCTCTATTCCAACCAGCGGCAGAATATGCTTGTCCGCCGCCAGACGGATATGGATTTCGAGGCGACAACCTCCCTTGTCAACCCGAACAAGCATTTCAAGAAACTCGGCGGGCTGCTCTACCGTTATGACGAGCTCAGCCAGTACCTGCTGAAAGTGGCTTACGATGAGGAGAAAGACTGCCAGACGATTGCAATTATGGCGTTCAAGCAGCGGGATTATGAGTATCCGCTCGACGGGAAGGAGATTGAAATCCCGAAGGATGTGGAAAAAGTCTGGCTCCGTGTCACCGCGCATAAAGAGACGGCCCGGTTCTCCTATTCTTTTGACGGAGAGTGCTTCACCGAAATCGATTACGATATTGATGTCACGGTTTTGTCGGATGAATACAACAACGGCTTCACCGGGGCGTTTATCGGGATGTATGCGAGCGACCTCGAATACAACGAAGGTTCCTATATCGACTTCCACAGCTTTACCTATCGGGTTCTGGATTGATAAGACTTCGGGTAACGCCACGCGAAGGCTGAAAAGTGTTTGTGTTTTTGCGCTCAAAGAGATAGGATTTCTAAAGTGAAAGGGATGCCCCGCCATCCGCGTTTGGACGGCGGGGCGGCCTTCTTCCCAAAAGTGATTTTTTATCATTGCTGTTAAAAGGCAGGTGTTGAATATGACGACTTTGATGATTGCCGACGATGAGCATTTGATCCGCCAGGGGTTGGCTTCCCTCAACTGGGAATCGATCGACGTCAAAGTGGTCGGCGTCGCATCCAACGGCGCGGAATGCTGGGAGATGGTGCAGAAGATCAAGCCGGACGTTCTGCTGACCGATATCCATATGCAGGGCTATAAAGGGACCGAAATCGCCCGTATGGTGAAGGAGAGAGATCTGTCGACCAAAATCATCTTCCTCACCGGTTATAAAGAGTTCGAATATGCAAGAGAAGCCGTGGAGCTGGGGATTGTTTCGTTCGTGCTGAAACCGTCTGAGCCGAGCGAAATTTTCGAAGCGGTCAACAAGGCTAAAATCCAGATCGAGCAGCAGAATATGATGCTCAACGAGCAGAGTTCTTTGAAGCGCCAGGTGAAGGAGAACCAGATGGCTTTGGCCAACAAGCTCCTGCCGGACGAGGAGATGCTGACCAATGAAACCGTCAAGGTGCTGATTACCTACCTGAAAAATCATTTTTCTGAGGAAATCACGTTGGGCTCCGCCAGCGAGATCGTTCACCTCTGCCCGGTCTATCTGAGCCGGCTTGTCAAAAAGGAGACGGGGAACACCTTCCTCGAAATTCTGACCCGGGTGCGGATGGAGCAGGCTTGCAATATGCTGCGCGACCCCAACAACAAGATTTATGAAATCGCGCTGGCGGTCGGGATCAAGGATTCAAAGTATTTCAGCCAGATTTTTAAGCGCTATTACGGCATGACGCCGGTGGAATTCCGGCAGAATCTGCTCAACAATACCAACCCCTTAGAAGCTGGTGTGTTATAGTATGAAGCTGCGTTCACCCATCAGGATGATAAAACAGTTATTTTTGAACATGCAGATCCGTAAAAAGCTGATGCTGTCCTTTGCGCTGCTCATTGCCCTGCCGGTTACATTAATGGCTGTTTTTTATTTGAGCAATTCAAAGTATATCCTCGAAAAAAAATCTTCTGAATACACCTCGGATATCTTGGCGGAGCTTCAAAAAAACATTGAAAATACAGCCTCTGAGCTGGATGCGATCTTTACCCAGATCAACAACAACCCAGAGGTGCAGGAGCTTCTGACCCGGGTTTCATTGACCCTTTCGGGGGGCGGAACAGTGCCGGCCGACGACGGGGTGCAGATGGGGGCGATCCTCAGTGAAGCCTATTACGGCCATCCGAATATTGAGTCTGTTTACCTGATCCCTTATGACGACCACGCCCTTTTTTCTGCGGCGCCTAAGGTGACGGCTGGGATATCGGAAAAAAACCTGCAGGAAATTGACCGAAACGGCGGCGGCATCACCTGGCTGAAATGCAGCAGCGACGCCATTACTTACGGCAGGCTGATCGTCTCGCTTCAGGACGTCCGCCCGCTCGGTTATCTGATCATCAACCTTTCTGAAAGCGAACTGTTCAATCTTTACAGCCAGATTTCATTGTATCAGGACAACAGCATCTTTATTACCAATAAAGATGGGGTCATCCTCTCACACGGAAATAAGGATTTTTTGGACAGGCAGGTGAGCCAGGGTTACCGGAACCTGATTTACAACCCCAGCGACGTCCCCTTTTCCTTACAAAACATTGACGGAAAAGACTATTACATCGCCTGCAAAGCGATCAATAACGAGGAATGGTATCTTTTCTACCAGGTCAGCGCGGTCGATTTTGAGCGGGATTTTATCACCCTGACGCAAGCCTTTTTTATAATCACTTTACTGATTCTGATCTTGACGCTTTGGATGTCGGTGGTTCTGGCGAAATCCATTTCGAACCCGATTACCAGCCTTTCAAGAACCGTGCAGCAAGTCCGCAACGGGAATTTCGACATTCGCAACGAATACCAGTCCAAAGACGAGGTCGGGATTTTGAGCGACAACTTCAACGCGATGATCGAAAATACCAACGAGCTTATCCAGACGATCTACCAGAAGGAGCTGCTCAAGCAGCAGGCCGAGCTCCGCTTCCTCAAGTTCCAGATCAACCCCCACTTTCTTTACAATACGCTCGAGACCATCAACTGGATTTCCAGGATCCGCGGCGTCCCGGAGGCTGGGGAAATCGCAAAAGCTCTAGGCGATTTGATGCGGGAAGGGCTGCGGGGCGAGGACTTTGTAAAGCTCGAGGACGAGATCAAAAACATTGAAAACTATCTGCTGATCCAGCAGTACCGGTACGGTGAAAAAATCAAGACGAATATCAACATCGACCCCAGCATCTACGAAGCAAAAACGCCGAAATTCATCCTCCAGCCGATCATTGAAAATGCGTTGGTGCATGGATTGGATTCGAAGATCGAGGGCGGCAGCATCCGGATTTTCGGCGGGTGCGACGGGGAGGATATTATTCTGACTGTTGAGGACGACGGCGTTGGAATGCCGGAGGAAACCCGGAGGAACCTGCTCAACGAAAATCTGCGGAAGAGTGAAGGGGACGGAAAGCACACCCACATCGGGATTTTAAATGTTCACAAGCGCCTGCGCCTTTATTTTGGGCCGGGCTATGGGCTGACTGTCCACAGTGAGGCTGGGGTGGGAACGGTTGTTACGGTCCGCATCCCCAAGGCCGGGCTGGCCGATCCTGAGCTGCCGGAAGTCCGTCCAGAGGAAGAGCTTGACCGGTGATGAAATCGTTTTTCTGCCCGAAACAACGGAGAAGCGAACGTTAAAAAGGGAACGCAGAGGTTTCAAAGAACCTCGTGCGTTCCTTTTGTTTAGAAAAATGTATTGATACTGGGTTGTGCAAATTCCGGGAACGGGGGCTTCTATCTGCGCCCACCCTTTTTCTTCTGTTTGCTGACAGAGAGCCGCCGGTTCCGCTTCTTCTTTCGGTTAAACGCAACGGCGATAGCCAGATAAAGTACGATCATGACGGCAACGGCGGCGATGGCGATCTTCGCCCAGGTGCTGCTCAGAGCGTTTGAAACCGTGTCCCAGATGCCGTAGATGAAATTTTTGGAGACCGACATATTTGCCACCAGGTCACATTTCCCGATGGTCTCATTATTTAACTTGAGTTCAACGGTTCCGATAACATCCCCTACTTCAACCGGTGCATCGACGGATTCGGGGATGTCGATGATCTGCTGGATGCTCGAAAGGTCGACGTCGTTGGGGAGGAGAAGGGTGATGTCTTCCTTCGGGCGGAGCTGGAGTGTATCGGTATCCGAGGAGAGCCTGACCTTGATGGTTTCGATTGCTTCGGCTGTTTTCAGCACAGTTTTAAACGAAAAGGTATCAAAGGCCCATTTATAGAGCATCCGATGGTCGTAGATAGCGTAATTATCCCGTACGCCTTCGACCTGGAGCGGCGCCCCCGTCGTGACGAGCAGGTAATTGAAACCGTCTTTGCTCGCCATGGTGACCAGGTTTTTGCCGCTTTCATCGGTGGTGCCGGTTTTGATCCCCTTGGCGTAAGGGTAATAATAGGATCCGCCGATCGCCTGGTTGATCATCAGGTTGGTGTGGGAGTAGGTGCGCTCCTCCGGATGCTTGTTGGTGGCCTTAAAGGTGTAGCGGACTGTTGTGGCGATTTTCTCAAACCCCGGGACGTCCAGGGCCGCTTTGGTTATCAGGTACATGTCGTAGGCGGTGGTGTACTGGTTGTCGTCGTGCAGCCCGTGGGAGTTGACAAAATGGGTGTTGACAGCGCCGAGCTCCTTCGCCTTCGCGTTCATCTTTTCGACGAAGGCCGCCTGGTTTCCGCCGCCGTAGTACTCTGCCAGCACCGCCGCGGCGTCGCAGGCGGAGGGCACCATGCAGGCGTAGAGCAGGTCTTCCACTGTGATTTCCTCCCCCGGCTCCAAGGCGATTGTCGAGGCCCCGGTGCCGTAGAGCTCATCGCGGACGGCGTGGGACATCGTCAATTTTTTTTGAAGGTCTGTTTCCGTTTCGAGCACCAGCATGACGGTCATGATCTTGGTCAGGGAAGCGGGGTAAGCTTTTTGATTTTCGTTTTTGGAATAGACGACGGTGCCCGAATCCAGGTTGACCAGGTAGGCCGTCTGGCTGTAGAGCGTACCTCCCGGTTCATAGGCCGCGGAGGCGGTGGCCAGTGGGGAGAGAACGGCGGTGCAGAAGAAAAAGATGGTTAAAAAAGTTGTAACAATCGCTTTGCGCATGTAGACATTTCCTCCATTTAAGTGTATGATTATATATTGTTTAGGTCAGACAGGCGGCCCATGCCGAACGGCGGCCGCAGAAGGAATCAGCCGGAAACCCCGGCGGACAGGTGGGAATATCAATGTCAGAACAGAAATTTTCTTTTGATACGGTCGCTGTTCACGGCGGCTATGAAACGGAGCAGACGACCCTTTCGGTTGTGCCGCCCCTTTACCAGACGAATGCCTATGAGTTTAAGAACACCGAGCACGCCAAAGAGCTGTTCGAGCTCAAGGAGCCCGGGAATATTTATTGTCGGCTGAGCAACCCGACCAGCGACATCCTGGAGCGCAGGATGGCTGAGCTCGACGGCGGCGCGGCGGCACTCTCCTTTGCATCAGGCCACGCGGCGATCTTCAACACCATCCTCAACCTTGCGAACGCCGGGGATGAAATCGTCTCCTCGTCCTGCATCTACGGCGGGGCGATTAACCTTTTAGGCGTCACACTGGGCCGGCTCGGGATCAAGGTGCGCTTTGTCGATCCGGACGATTTAAAGGCCTGGGAGGAAGCGATCAACGAAAAGACCCGCGCGGTCTTTTTTGAGGTGATCGGCAACCCCAACGCAAACGTCGCAGATATCGGGGCGATCGCTGAAATCGCGCACCGTCACGGCGTCCCGGTCATCGCCGATTCGACCTTTACCACGCCGTATCTCTGCCGCCCGATTGAGTTCGGTGCGGACATCGTCATCCACTCCGCCACAAAATTTTTGGGCGGGCATTCCACTTCGATGTGCGGGATCGTGGTGGACAGCGGAAAATTTGAGTTCAAGGGAAACCCGCGTTTCCCTCTTTATAATGACCCTGACCCAAGCTATCACGGCATCGTCTTTGCCGATCTGGGGCCCCTTGCGTTTATCAGCCGTCTGCGCGCTTTGGTGATGCGGGACATCGGCGCCTGTTTAAGTCCGTTCAACGCTTTTATGATCCTGCAAGGGGTGGAGACGCTCCATCTGCGGATGCAGCGCCATTCCGAAAATGGCCTTAAAGCTGCGGCGTATCTGGAGGCGCATCCGCAGGTCGAATTCGTCAATTATCCGGGGCTGCCCTCCAGCCGCTACCATAAGCTGGCCCAGAAGTATCTGCCGAAAGGCGCGGGGTCTGTCTTCACCTTCGGGCTGAAGGGCGGACGGGAGGCCGGGGCGAAGTTCATCGACAGCCTCGAGCTCATCAAAAACGTCGCAAATGTCGGCGATGTCCGGTCCCTGGTGATCCATCCCGCCACGACGACGCACAGCCAGCTTTCGGCTGAACAGCTCAAAGCGGCGGACATTTCGGAGGGCACCATCCGGCTGTCGATCGGTATTGAGGACATTACAGATATTATAGCCGATTTAGAGCAGGCTATCAAGTGCGCGGTGAAATAACGCGCACAGCGGCGGGAGAAAGTTATGATTTATGTTACCGGAGACCTTCACGGCGAATACAGCCGTTTTACAAAAACCGAGATCAAGAAGCTGAAAAAAGGGGATACCCTGATCGTTTGCGGGGATTTCGGCTTCGTCTGGGACGGCGGGAGCAAAGAGCAGAAGCTGCTGCAAAAGATCGGGAAAAAGCCGTTCAACACCGTTTTCGTGACCGGCTGCCACGACAATTACGATCTTTTGAAAGAATACTCGGAGCAGGAGTGGTGCGGCGGCAAGGTGCGCGTCCTTTCCGGCAGGCTGATGCAGCTTGTCCGCGGGGAAATCTACACCTTGGAAGGGAAGACGTTTTTTGCCTTTGGCGGCGGCGAAAGCTCAGACGGGATGCTGCGGGAGGAAAACAGCCTCTGGTGGCCGGAGGAGCAGCCGACGGCTGAGGAGGAAGCCCAGGCGCTGATGCGGCTCAAGGAGCAGCGGGACAGGGTGGATTATATTGTGACCCATGATGCGCCGATCAGCATCTGCGAGTTTCTCAACATCCCGCCGGCCGACGTCAATTCCCGGATCAACAACTTCCTGGAAGAGGTCGGGAAAAGGGTGGAGTTCAAGCACTGGTTTTTCGGGAAGCTCCACCAGGACAAGGCGATTACCAGCCGCCATCAAGCGGTTTACCTGAAGGTGATCCCTGTGAAATAAAAAAAGCGCCCTCGGTAAAAAGCCGGGGGCGTTATTTTGCCGTTTTTATGCGGGGTGCGCGTTTTCTTGAGAGAATCGCGGGGAAACGCACGCCCCAATTTAACTGAAAAGATTTCTACCCATCTGCAAGTCGAGAGGTATTTGGTTATAATTACAGATAACACGAAATAAAACAGGATAAAATTTAGAAAATAAACACAAAAATTGTTATAAAAATATGACGCCTCTTGATTTTTTGCAAAAATAGATTACAATAAGTAATAGTTAGCACTCCATCGAAACGAGTGCTAAAACATTACCAAATTTAGGAGGAGTACATCATGAATATCAGACCTCTTGCCGATAGGATCGTCATCAAAATGGTAGAGGCGGAAGAGACCACCAAAAGCGGGATCATCTTAGCGGGAACAGCGAAGGAAAAACCCCAGGTTGCCGAAGTTCTGGCTGTCGGCCCGGGCGGCGTGGTAGACGGGAAGGAAATCAAGATGGAGCTGAAGGTCGGGGACAAGGTGCTCATGAGCAAATACGCCGGAACCGAAATCAAGCTCGACGGGCAGGAGTACACCATCCTCCGCCAGTCCGACGTCCTCGCGGTTGTAGAGTAATTCGACTGCTTCCGGGGCGGATTCCCAGATGGATATTTGACCAATTATATTTTATAACGTAGGAGGAAGAATTCGTTATGGCAAAAGATATTATTTACGGCGCGGATGCCAGAAATTCTCTGCTGGCGGGCATTGATAAGCTCGCCGACACCGTCAAGATCACCCTCGGCCCGAAGGGGCGCAACGTGGTGCTCGACAAAAAGTACGGCGCCCCGCTGATTACGAATGACGGCGTCACCATTGCCAAGGAGATCGAGCTGGAGGACGCGTTTGAGAACATGGGCGCCCAGCTGGTCAAAGAGGTTGCGACCAAAACGAACGACGCGGCCGGCGACGGCACCACCACCGCCACCCTTCTTGCACAGGCCCTGGTCCGCGAGGGGATGAAGAATGTCGTAGCGGGTGCGAACCCGATGGTCATCCGCCGCGGGATTTCCAAGGCGGTCGACGCTGCGGTTGACGCGATCGTCAAGAACTCCAAGGCGGTCAACGGTTCCGACGACATTGCCCGTGTCGCCACCATTTCCGCTGCCGACGATTCTGTCGGCGGGCTGATTGCCGACGCGATGGAGAAGGTTTCCGCCGACGGTGTCATCACCATCGAGGAGTCCAAGACTGCCGAAACCTACAGCGAGGTCGTAGAGGGGATGCAGTTCGACCGCGGCTATATTGCGCCTTATATGGTCACCGATACCGAGAAGATGGAGGCTGTCCTCGACGACGCTTACATCCTCATCACCGATAAAAAGATCAGCGTCATCCAGGAAATCCTGCCGCTCCTCGAGCAGATCGTCCAGTCCGGCAAGAAGCTCTTAATCATCGCCGAGGATGTCGAGGGCGAGGCGCTTTCCACCCTGATCGTCAACAAGCTCCGCGGCACCTTTACCTGCGTAGCGGTCAAGGCTCCCGGCTTCGGCGACCGCCGCAAGGAGATGCTCCGCGATATCGCGATTCTCACCGGCGGTGAAGTGATCAGCGAGGAGCTCGGACTGGAGCTGAAGGACACCACCATCGACCAGCTCGGCCGTGCCCGCCAGGTCAAGGTTCAGAAGGAGAACACCATCATCGTCGACGGTGCAGGCGATTCAAACGAGATTAAAGCCCGTGTCGGCCAGATCCGTGCTCAGATTGAGGAAACCACCTCCGACTTCGACCGTGAGAAGCTCCAGGAGCGCCTTGCGAAGCTGGCCGGCGGCGTTGCGGTTATCAAGGTAGGCGCTGCGACCGAGGTCGAGATGAAGGAGAAGAAGCTCCGCATCGAGGATGCGCTCTCCGCGACTAAGGCTGCGGTTGAGGAAGGTGTTGTCGCCGGCGGCGGCGTCGCCCTGATCAATGCGCTCCCGGCGGTTAAAGCCCTGCTGGAGACCTCTTCCGGCGATGAGAAAACCGGCGTGAAGATCGTCCTCAAAGCGCTGGAGGAGCCGGTTCGCCAGATCGCTGCCAATGCGGGCTTGGAGGGCTCCGTCATTGTCGATAAGATCATTGAGGCGGGCAAGGTCGGCTACGGCTTCGACTTTGCAAACGAAGCTTACTGCGACATGATGGCCCAGGGCATCATCGACCCGACCAAGGTTACGAGGAGCGCGCTTCAGAACGCCGCTTCCGTCGCGGCGATGGTTCTGACCACCGAGAGCCTGGTCGCCGACCATCCGGAAGAAAATCCGGTTCCGGCTGCCCCGGCAGGCGGCATGGGCGGCATGTATTAAGCGAGACTCGCTTATAGAAAAAGCGAAGGGCAGGACAGACCGTAATGGTTTGTCCTGCCCTTTTTATTCTGTATAACCCGCTATGACACCTTCTCTGAAAGTGTCATAGCGAAGGAGAGTGATAGAACTGAATTTTAAAATCCGAACCGTACCGCAAAGGCGGAGCAGCTTTATACTTTTTTATGTGTCAAGAAAATTCCAACGATTGCCCCTATAAGAATGATTGGCGCTAATCGAACAAACAGCCATTCAAATGCGTGAAAAGCTGTTCCGATAACGGCAGTTTCAGGGGAATTATAATCCCAACCTAAATAAGGGCTGTTTAATACGATTAAGGCCACAGAAATTGATACGATAACCGCACACAATGAGATAAGCAGCCAATGAAGTATTTTTCTTCCTGCGGTTTTCCTTTGCGCAAGCTGTAGGTTTATAATCTCCAGTTTTTCGGAAATCGCCTTCAGGCTATCGGCCTTTGGCTCATCAACAGTTTCCCCAAGCAAAATACTTACGGGCGTTTCAAGTGCCTCCGACATAGAGATTAACATATCAGAATCAGGAACAGACAGTCCCTGCTCCCATTTAGAGATTGTTTGCCGCACCACATTCAGTTTGATAGCAAGTTCTTCTTGCGAAAGCCCTTTTGATTTTCTGATTGCTTTCAGATTTTCGTTTAACATTGGGGATAACCGCCTTTCTTTCAGTTGTTACTAATATTATTATATTAGAAGCTGCCCGTTGCTACAAGCAACGCATATTAACATTTAAAGCTTACAGTTGTGGCAAGCTTTCTTTTGGTTGGTGCAAATCCAGGCTTACCGCTTCGTTCCTCATAAAGCTGACACCGGCAGAAAAACAGGTGCTTTTCTGCCGGTGTCAGCTTCCTTATGGCGGACTTCCCAGTTGAGGGGCTTTTTTGCATCGCTGGGCTGTCCCCTTGACAGGGGATCGGGCGGATGCTAAACTGGAAAAGCTGAATGCTGATATCATAAAGAAAAGGGCGGTCATGATGCGGGAAAATTTTGAGATCGATGGCGTCAAGGATGTTGTACTCGACACCGATGCCTATAATGAAATCGACGACCAGTTTGCAATTTCTTACCTCCTTCGTTCTTCCGAGCGGCTGAATACGCTTGCCTTTTACGCAGCGCCTTTTTTCAACGAGAAATCCTCCGGGCCGAAGGACGGGATGGAAAAAAGCTATGATGAGATTTTAAAGCTCCTCCGCCTTGCCGGGGAATCATATCCGGTTTTCAAGGGGTCGGAACGCTACCTGGAGGACGAGGAAACCCCGGTGCATTCCCCCGCGGCAGAGGATCTCGCGGCGCGCGCGATGCAGTATACGCCGGAGCGTCCCCTTTACGTGGTGGCGATCGGCGCGATTACCAATGTCGCCTCTGCGCTCCTGCTCAATCCCCAGATCAAGGAGCGGATCGTCGTGGTCTGGCTCGGTGGGCATTCGTACGATTACGGAAAGCCGTATGACTTCAATATGAAGCAGGACGTCGCAGCAGTGCGCGTTGTGATGGGCAGCGGTGTCCGCTTTGTCCAGATCCCCGGCTTCGGCGTTGCCGGCGGCTTCACCATTTCCAAGCCGGAACTGGAATATTGGCTGGCCGGCAAAAACCCGCTTGCCGACTATCTTGCGAAAAACACCATTGCCGAAGCGGACAGCTATGCCGCCGGAAAGCCGTGGACGCGGATCATCTGGGATGTCACGGCGATCGCGTGGCTCCTCAACGACAACGACCGCTTTTTGAAATGGCGGGTCATTCCAGTGCTCCTGCCGGAATACGAAAACCGGTATGCAGACGCGCCGCTCGCACACTCCTTCTGCTGTGCGTATTGGCTCAACCGCGACGCGCTGATGCAGGATTTGATCACTAAGCTCACACAATAAAACAGCGAAGCTCCGCGACAGAAGTTGCGGAGCTTTTTTGATGCGTTCTCTTTTTTAGAAAAGGGTGAGGGAAAAGGGCCGGATTGAGACAATAGATAGATGAAGGGCCCGGAAAGGGGGAGAGGCTGATGAAACGATATGAAATCGACGAGCGGGAACTGCCGCGCTTGATTCGGGAGGAGCCGGAACAGGGGATGACCCTCGCGATCCGGCTTTACGGGAATCCGGTGCGGACGATCTGCCGGAATATTCTGGCGGGATGCGGCAGCGCGGAGGCGGAGGATGCGGTCGCGGACTGCTTTGTCAGCATCTGGCAGGCGGCGGGCAGGTTTAACCCGGGCCAGGGTGCCAGCTTTCGGAGCTACTGTTACGGAATCGCGCGGACGACGGCTCTCGCAAGGCGGCGAAAACTCCGCACAGAGCCGGTGCTTCCGCTTGAGGAAACTATTTTTTTAGAGGAAAGTGAGGATGTCTTTTCCCGTCAGGAGGAAGAGGGACTGGTTCACGAGGCGGTCGATATGATGAAGGAACCCGACCGCACCATCTTCCTGCTCCGGTATTTCTATTTTTTCAAGGTGAAGGAGATCGCGGAGCGTCTGGAGCTTCCGCCGAAAAAGGTGGAGAATATTTTATCGCGGAGAAAAAAGGATTTAGAGGAAATTTTGCTGGAAGGAGGAATCGGCTGTGAAGAGATTGGATGACATGGAAATCCGAATTCAGGAGGAAGAGCTTTATTCGGGCCTGCAAGAGCGGGAGCTGCTGGAAGCGGAACCGCTGAGCCGGCGGGAAGCGGAACGGATTTTCAAGCAGGTCTGTGCAAAAAAAGAGGGAAAAACAGGAAGATCGCGGAAAAAGACAAAGCGGGTTGTTGTGATTCTCGCAGCGGCCGTTGTAACAGTGTTCGTCTTGACGGCGGCGGCCATCCAGGTGCTTTGGCCGGTGCTGTTTGAAGAAAATGATCACTATTCGGCTATTGTTCAGGGCGATTGGGACGAGGAGAAATTTGAAGCATATGCGGCGGCAGGGGAGATGAGTGGCGTTCAGGTTTCCGACAATGGGGTCACGGTTCGTTTGAACCGGCTTTACTATTGCGGAAACCTCACGGTTGCGGATATCGACGTGATTACGCCGTACCAAGGGGTGACCCTTGGGGAAGCGGATAGCAGGTGGATGCCGGGCTTTGAACGGCAGGACGAAGAAATTGCTTACCGCGTTCTCACTGCTAATATGGCATCTGGCGATACGTTTTTGAAAGAAAGCGACGATCCGACCGACAACACGCTGTCGATGTGGGTGTTTTTGGCAACGAATGATTATGATATCCTCGGAAAAGAAATTTCTTTTGAAAGGGGTGGAGTTATATTTTCGAATCTGAACTGCCTCGACGGGAACGGCGAGAGGGTCAGAATCGAGGGAAGATGGGCGCTCCCTTGGAAACTTGACAACAAAGCGGGAATCCGGCGGAGCTTCTCTTCCCCGATGATTGTAAACGACCTGCAAAGAATCGAAAGTTACCGGCTGACCGAATGCACACTCGGACTAAGGATTTTGCTGAATGTCGACCCGGAAGACGACTATATTCCTCAGGTGTACAGCCCTGTTATAAAGCTGAAAGATGGCACCGTGTTTGATCAAGACTTTCCGGCTTCAACCGCCAGCACCTCTTTCGACATTGACGGCATGAAATTAAAGATTTTTGTGACATTCCCTCATCCCATCGATATCAGCCAGGTTGAATCGATCCAATACGGCTCTGTCGTCATCCCTGTAAACGAATAAGAGAACCCCCGGAGCTCGAATGAACTCCGGGGGTTTGCTGTGCCGGCCGAAACACCCTGCCGCTGAGGAGGCGGAAGCTGCCCTATTACTTCCCGATCCTCTCTTCCAGCTGGCTGTAGTACCGCTCCGCATCCATCGGAAGGGAGACGATGCGGCCCCCTTCCCAGGAGGAGAGCACCATCGCGTTGGCGAGCTCGAGGCTGTTCAGCCCGCTCAGCCCGTCCCATTGATTCTCCGCCCCGTAGAGGATAGCGTCGATGAAGTTCTGGGTGACCTCCGGGTGGAGAAAGCCTTCCCGCGGGGGGTATTCCACCGTGGTCACGACCGACTGCGGATGGCCGAAAGGCTTGTCGTTGTTTTGGTTGTACTCCGGCTCTGGAATTTTCAGCTTGTGGAAGGCCAGCTTCCGCCCCTCGACAATCACCTTCCCGCTGTCGCAGGTGACCTCCAGGCGGCTTGTCCCCGGCGAATCCCCTGTGGAGGCGATGAAAGTCCCGACCGCCCCGTCCGCATACCGCAGGTGGGCGACGGCTTCGTCCTCCACCTCGATGGGGTGGTATTTCCCGAACTCGCAGAAAGCCTGCACCGTCTGCGGCATCCCAAAGAGCCACTGCCAGGTGTCCAGCTGGTGGATGGCCTGGTTTAACAGGACGCCGCCGCCGTCGGATGCGTAGGTCCCCCTCCAGGGAGCACTGGTGAAGTAGCAGTCGCTGCGGTAGGAGGAAGTCTCGATCCAGACGATCCGCCGGATTTTGCCGAGCTTTCCGTTTTCGATCATCTCGTGGAGCTTGACAAAGGCGGGGTTCGCCCGCTCCTGGTACATGATCGAATAGACCTTTCCGCTTTTTTTGGCGGCTTCGTTCATGGGGAGAACCTGCTTGGTGTAAACGCCCGCGGGTTTTTCCACTAAGACGTGGAGCCCGGCCTCAAACGCTTTGATGGTCAGCTCGGGATGGGTGTAATGCGGGGTGACGACCATGACGGCATCAATCAGCCCGCTGTGAAGGAAGGCGTCGTAATCCGTAAAACCTGCGACGCTTTCGGGGAGCTCCTTTTTTGCGGCGTCGACGGTGGACTGCCGGGTGGCGCAGACCGCGGCCAGCCGGGCGCCTTCGATCTCGCCCCGGATGATATACTGCGCGTGCTGCAGCCCCATGTTGGAGATGCCGACGATGCCAATCCGTACTTCGTTCATCGTTTGATTCCTCCTCTGACGTGTTGTGATTGGTGTAGGTTTTCTTCAGTATACCACGGAAAAGGGGAAGCAGGGGTAAAAAAGTTAAATTTTTTAAGGTTTTCTGCGAAAATACAGACGGTAAATCACACAAATCAGCGCCGCTCTGGGTAAAAGTGCGGATCGGTTCAACTTTTTCAAATCCGTTGCCAAAAGGTTTATATTTTATTCACTTTTACGGGGGTGTATGGGTTATAATAAAGCTAAGAGATTTATTGCTTTGCCGCCTTCCGGCCGCACCGCGCCGGAAGGTGGGAGTGTGCGGCGCGGAATCGGTTTTTGCGGCCGTTTTGTTCCTCGATGGAAGGATGCGCATTTTAACTGAATGAATCGATGGAATATGAAAAATATAGGCGGGACTGGAATGTCAATCGGAAAAATCCTGGTGGTGGACGACGATAAAAACATCTGCGAACTGCTTCGGCTCTATTTGGAGAAGGAAGGCTACAGCGTGGCACTTTCGAATGAAGGCGAAGAGGCGCTTGCCAAGTTTAATGCGATCAATCCCGATCTGGTCCTGCTGGACATCATGCTTCCCACGCTGGACGGCTGGCAGGTGTGCCGGGAAATCAGGAAGACGTCGAATGTCCCGATCATCATGCTGACCGCTAAGGGCGAAACCTTTGATAAAGTGCTGGGCTTAGAACTGGGCGCGGACGATTATGTAGTCAAACCGTTCGACACCAAGGAGGTCATTGCGCGGGTGAAGGCTGTTCTCCGCCGGATTGGGAACACGGCCCCTGCGGTCGAGCACAAGGAAGTAAACTACGACAAGCTGAGCGTCAATATGACCCGGTACGAACTGAAGGTCAACGGGAAGGTGATCGATACCCCGCCGAAGGAGCTGGAGCTGCTCTTCCACCTGGCCTCCAACCCGAACCGCGTCTATACCCGCGACCAGCTGCTCGACGAAGTCTGGGGCTTCGAATATTACGGCGATTCCAGGACGATTGACGTCCATGTCAAACGGCTCCGGGAAAAGCTGGAGGGCGTTTCGGACAAGTGGTCGCTCAAAACGGTCTGGGGCGTCGGATATAAATTTGAAGTGGCAGAGTAAAAAGCGGCTCCCTCTGGAGGGGTTTGATGCGTAAAAGCCTGTTTACCAAATATTTTGCAATCTGCTCTACGGTTGTCATTATCTCGCTGACCCTGCTGGGGGCGATTATGATGGTGGTGGCGGGGCAGTATTTCAAAACGGAAAAATACACCCTTTTAAAGAACAATACCACCAGCGCTGTCACCTTTACCGTGGATAACTGTGTTTACGACAGCGACAGCAAAACTGCGACCATTGATCCGGCGGTGCAGAATACCTATGCCCTTCTCGCCAGCGCGATCGACGCGCAGCTGATCCTGGTCGAAAGCAACGGAAAAGCCAACCTCATGGTGGGCAGTATGAGGGGCGACGGAGGAACAACAGAAGCGTTCGGCGGCTTTTCCGCTTACACTGTCTCTGAAAAGATCCTCAGCCGAATGCTTCAGGTTGGGGAGTATTTCGAAGTGGGGACACTCGGCGGGATTTACGACTCCCAGTATTACACCTATGGCCTGCCGATCCGGCTCGACAACGGGCAGCTGGTGGGATTTCTGTTTGCTTCGACCCCCGCCACGGCGATGACCGAATTTGTTCTCCAGGTTCTCCAGATGTTCTGCCTGTCGTCTGTCTTTGTCATCTTCCTGTCCTTTATCGTGTTTTACATTATCACCCTGCAGCTCGTCAAACCGCTCCGGCGGATGGCGTTTGCTGCGAAAAAATTTGGGAGCGGGGACTTTTCCGACCGGATTGAGGTGCGCGGGGAGGATGAAATCGCCGAGCTCGCGCTTGCGCTCAACAACATGGCGCAGTCGCTCTCAATTATAGAATCGACCCGGCGGAGCTTTGTGGCGAACGTCTCGCACGAGCTGCGCACGCCGATGACCACCATTTCGGGGTTTGTAGACGGCGTGCTCGACGGGACGATCCCCAAAGAGAAAGAACGGGAGTACCTGACGATTGTCTCGGACGAGGTCAAACGCCTTTCCCGGCTGGTACGCGCAATGCTCAATATGTCCCGGCTCGAGAGCGGCGAGGTCAAGATAACCAAAACGAATTTTGACCTGCTGGATATCATCCTCCAGACGCTGTTCAGCTTCGAGACGGTCATCGAATCGAAGCGGGTCAGCATCGAGGGGCTCGACCGCGAAAAGGTCATCGTCGAAGCCGACAAGGACCTGATCCATCAGGTGGTCTATAACCTGGTTGAAAACGCCGTGAAATTTGTCGATGAAGGCGGGACGATTTCGTTCGATTTCCGCGTTGAGTCGGGAAAGATCCATGTCCGCATCCGTAACAGCGGCGCGGGCCTTTCCAGGGAAGAAGTCCGGCATGTCTTTGAGCGGTTTTACAAAAGCGATAAGTCCAGAAGCCTCGATACAAATGGGGTCGGCCTCGGCCTTTACATCGTCCGTTCGATCATCAGCCTCCACGGGGGGGAGATCGCCGTCCGGTCTAAAG
>JAAWBP010000033.1 GCA_022792755.1 Oscillospiraceae bacterium
GAGGGCGCAGGTGGCGGATTATGTAGAACTGCTGCGGATTCGCCAGAACATGGGCAAGAGGCTGCGCTGAGAAAAGCGCGGAGACAAGCTCTTCGCCTTCCTTTCCTGTGAGGGTGCAGCCTCCTTCAGACCGAACACAGAACAATAGAAAACGGCGGCAGGAATTCCTGCCGCTGTTTCTGTTTTACACCGGGCCTCAGGTAAACAGGGTGTCGAGGAACGAGTTCCCCGCATCGGCCTGTCCTTCGGCGAAGATATTCTGGTAGGTCTCGGCCACCGCATCGGACGGGATGGCCCGGGGCAGGTCGCTGAGGCTCACCATCCCGGCGAGCGCGCCGTTTTGGGTGACAGGGAGCCGTTTAACCCGATGCCGGGCCATCAGCGCCGCCGCCTCCGGGAGAGGGGAAGCGGCCTCTATGCAGACCGCCGGCTGGGTCATGATCCGGTCGACCGCGGTGTCGAGCGGGTTCCGCCCCCGGGCGATGCAGCGGGTGACGATATCCCGGTCGGTGATCATCCCCACCACGCTGTTTCCCCGCACCACCGGCAGGCTCCCGATTTTGTTCCGCCTCATCAGCTCCGCCGCCCGGAAGGCGCTTTCATCATATGAGACGCGGACGATATACCGCGTCATCGCTTCGCTGACCACCATTGGATCAGCCCGAAACGCTGCGGTCGCTCGGCTTGAAGATCAGCGCGGCGAGCAGCGAGAAGAAGACGGCGGCGGCGATCCCGCCTGCGGTGGCTTTCAGTCCGCCGATCAGGATGCCGACCGGCCCCTGCTCCTGGACAGCCTCCTGCACGCCTTTGGCGAGGTTGTATCCGAACCCGGTCAACGGGACGGTTGCCCCTGCCCCCGCGAAGTCGACCAGCGGCTCATACAGCCCGACGGCCCCCAAGATGACCCCCGCCACGACGAAGCCGACCAGAATCCGGGCCGGGGTGAGTTTGGTGTGGTCGATCAACAGCTGGCCGACCACACAGATCAGCCCCCCGACCACGAAGGCCTTGAGGTATTCCATAAACACTTCCATCTCTTCTTCCTCCTTAATTTGCGGTGATTTCGGCCAGATGGCAGATCCCCGGGATGCTTTCCCCCTGCTGGACGACGGTAGGGGACATCAGCGCCCCGGTGGCGCAGAAGAGGATCCGCTTGAGCTCGCCCCGTTCCAGCCGGGGCAGGAAATGGGCGCAGAGGACGCTGGCGCAGCAGCCGCAGCCGGAGCCCCCGGCGTGGACATCCTGCCCGTCGGCGTCGTAGATCAGTAGCCCGCAGTCCTGGTGCTTGTCCCTGATATTGATCCCGTCCCGCTCGAGGAGCTCGCAGAGCAGGCGGCTCCCCACCTTGCCGAGGTCGCCGGTGATGATGGCGTCGAAGTTTTCCAGATGCTCATGGGTGTCGTGAAAATAGGTCTTGATGGTCGAACAGGCGGCCGGCGCCATCGCCGCCCCCATGTTGTTTGCATCGGTGATCCCCAGGTCGGTGATCTTCCCGACGGTGACCGCCCGCACCTTCGGTTTGCTTTCGTCGCAGCCGACCAACACCGCGCCGGAGCCGGTGACCGTCCACTGGGAGGTCGGCGTCCGGACGCCGCCGTACTCCAGCGGGAAACGGAACTGCCGCTCCGCCGTGCAGAAGTGGGAGGAGGTGACCGCCACCGCTTTGGATGCAAGCCCCCCTTCGACGAAAAGGGAGGCCGAGATCAGCCCCTCCGCCATGGTCGAACAGGCGCCGAACAGCCCTAGAAAGGGGATATCCAGCTCCCGCAGGCCGTAGGTGGAGCCGATGCACTGGTTGAGCAGGTCGCCCGCAAACATAACGTCGACGTCTGAGGTGGCGGTGTGCGTCTTGCCGAGAAGCATGTTGACTGCGTCGGACTGGAGCCTGCTCTCCGATTTTTCCCAGGTAGTCTCCCCGAAGGTCGTGTCCTCACTGACCCGGTCGAATTCCTGCGCGAGAGGGCCTTCCCCCTCCTTTTTCCCGACGATGGACGCGTGGCCCAGGATTGCGGGTGGGCGGTCCAGCCGGATGGTCGATTGCGAAAGTCTGGTAGCCATAATTTTTCTCTCCTTGTGTTTTCACCATAATAAAGGGGCAGATTTCCCCAGCTCAAAAGCCGTTATCCAGTAAACACCTGGATCAGATAGAGGATGATCCCGTAAATGATCGACGCGCTGATCCCGTAGACCAGCACCGGGCCGGCGATGATGAACATCTTTGCGCCGAGGCCCAGGATAAACCCCTCGCTTTTGAACTCCAGCGCGGGGGACACCATCGCGTTGGCAAAGCCGGTGATCGGCACGAGGGTGCCGGCCCCGGCGTGCTTGGCGATGACGTTGAAGACACTCAGCCCGGTAAGAAGGGCGGTCAGAAAGATCAGCGTAACCGAAACCATCATCCCCGCGTTTTTTTCATCCAACCCGAAATAGGTGTAAAGGTTCAAAAGCCCTTGTCCCAGGGTGCAGATCAAACCGCCGATTAAGAAGGCACAGGGCAGGGTGATATAGCTTTTCGTATTGTTGCTCGCCTTTTGGTTGAGTTTTTCATACTCCTCTTTTGTCAGGTTCAAGTCAATCCCTCCGAAATCCTTTTTCTCTATTTTTGCCGGGTCTGAAAAATTTATGCAAAACGCCCGTGCGGTTCCAGAAGGAATCCGCACGGGCGTTTTGATTGTTTTAGAAACCAGCAGGGCGGCGAACCGCCGCGGGTAATCCGGCCGAGTGGCCTCGGCAGGACAATACGCACTCAAACGTTTTACCGGCCTCGAAGATTCAATCCTGTGAGGTGCTGGTACAAAAACAAACACAGCGCGTCTCGCGGGCTGCGGACTCGCAGGTCTGTACTACCTGGGTATCGCGTCCGCCTGCGGGGGCTCCCCGCTCCGCCGCTTATGGCGCAGGGAACGCTCGCGCCCCTCGTCGTAGGCGCGGGCCTCTTCGTCGGTTTGGATTTCGAGCCGCGGCACCTCGCAGGGCTTTCCGTTTTCATCCAGGGCGACAAAGGTGAAATAGGCGGAAAGGGCGAGCGCCTGCCGCTCCTCTCCATAGGTGTCCTCGACCCGGACAGTGACCTTTATTTCCATCGAAGACCGCCCGACATAGACCAGGCAGGCCTCGCAGATGACCAGCTGGCCAACGAAAATCGGGTGGTAAAACATCAGCTCGTCCACCCGGGCGGTGACGCAGTTTTTGTGGGCGTGGCGCCGGGCGGCGACACCGGCGCAGTTGTCCATCATCTTCATGATCTCGCCCCCGTGGACATTCCCCGCGGGATTGGCCTGGCTGGGCAGCATGATATCCGATAAAATGGTGCGTGTTTCCGAAACGGTTTTCCGTTTTTCCATACAGATCACATGGCGGCTGGGCGGAATGCTGCCAAACGGCTGCTTTTCGCACCCCCGCCTTCCTTTCTTTTTTCAGATTAAGGCTTTGGGAACGGCTTGCGCTGGAAAGGCGGCTTGACCTCCGTCTCCAGAAGCGGCGCATAGGCGGCGGGTTTGCGGTGGGCGTTCCCCCAGCTTTCCCGGCCGCGGTACTCCCGCAGCTCCTCGAGGTCGAACTCCGCCACGCAGATCGTCTCGGCGGTGTGTCCCGCCATGGCGATGGTGTTGTCGACGCAGACCCCCTCTTTTGAAAAGACCACCGGGCTATAAGCGACGGAGTTCCCCGAAATTTCCCCCGGATAGTTTGCCATGGCGATCCCCACCATATTCTCGAAGGCGCGGGTGGAAAGCTGGCCCAGCCGGGCGTGGTTCATATCGCAGGCGTTGGGGACCAGGATGATCTCCGCCCCCTTGAGCATCAGCACCCGGGCGCTCTCGGGGAATTCCCGGTCAAAGCAGATCATGATCCCGATTTTGACGGTTCCCCCGTCCTTTAAGGGATAATCGCAGACATGGAAGCCGTCCCCCGGCGTCAGCCAGCCCTCCATCCCGAAATCGCAGGTGTGCACCTTGGAGTACTTGAGCAGGATGCTCCCGTCCGGCCCGATCAGGTAGGCCGTGTTCTGAGGGGACGGGCTTCCCTCCGACATACAGGTCGCGGTAATCCCCATCTCAAGCGCGGCGGCGGCCCGGCGCAGGGCGGTCAGATAGGGCCCGTCCTCCGAAAGGGCACAGCCCCGCCAGGCCGCGACCTCTTCCGGCGCGGTGCTTTTTGGAAACGCATAGGCGGTCGACCACATCTCCGGAAAGAGGGCGAGGTCAGCCCCCAGCTCCTTTGCCCGGCGGCAGGCGGAGAGGGCGAGCTGAAGATTTTTTTCCGCATCCATCGGGACGGCGTATTTCTGAACCATGGCAACCCGAAACAGTTTTGTCATATTTTTTACCCCTTTACAAAGTTTTCCCGACAGCACCAGTATAATCCATCCGCTTTCAAAAAGCAACGAAAAAAGCCCGAATAAACGGCCGAAAAAGAAAGAGGAGAATGGTTGAAAATTTAAACGCGGAAAATTCGGCTGCCTCTCCCTTATTTCACCTCAAACCATTCGCTCCCTTTTCCAAAAAATGCCCTTTATATCGGAAAAGTGGGGTGATTTAACAGAATCGTATCATTTGCAGACGGCAAAATTTTCCCTCTGCCCTTCAAGTTAATATTTTATACCAAAAGGTTTTGTTTGTCATATTTTACTCCCCCCGGCCTTATGCTATATTACTTATGACATACTAAACAGGTGGCATAATTTTGAACAAATAATTCTTCCGAAAGTTGTGCAAAAAAACGAAATGCAGTCGTTTGACAGAAAAATGGCACAAAGGGCGGTAATCGTTATATTTTAAAATCCTGTTTGCATTGGCAGAGAGACCGGCTGCGCAGCGCCCACATGGGCCATAGCGGGCCGTTTTGCCGAAAAGACGGCGGGGAGGTGTGTGTTTGATCCGGTATGATCCGGCCACAGAGCCGAGTTCCAATCGAAACAGTTTTGTTTGTCGCGGCTGGCTGCTGTCTTTTTTGAGGCGCCGTTATTTCTGTGGTTTCCGGCCGGGGGTTTTGTCCTGCCGGCGTTTCCGTCTTTCCGGGGGGTTCGGCCCCTCAAAACCGCGGCGGAGGCGGTTTTTCTTCCCGCGGTGCTGGAGGGCGGTTTTGCTGGAAGGCCACACGATCCCCCCGCTCGCCCTCTGCCAGGCGATTCGCTGTTGAAAGCGGGCGGCCTGGAACATCCTTTTGTATCATACCGGGGCGCGGCGACGGGCTCCGGGCTATGGTGAAAGTACCAATCTAATACTGCAATCAGCAAAGAAAGAAGGATTTGGACATGGCTATTTTAAACAACATGCGGATCGGCTGGGTCGGCTTTATCTATCAGCCGCCGAAGGAGATCGAGTGCCCGGTGGAGAAAATCCTCTGGCAGCTCGACCAGGCAAAGCGGCTCGACTGCCACGTTCTGCAGCCGGTCGCCCCCCTGCCGAAGGACAATCCGGAAGCCCTTGCAAAGATCAAAGCAAAAATGGCCGAATACGACGTCGAGTTTGAGCTGGGCTGCCCCCGTGCGATCTTCGAGCTCGCCGGCCCGAACGGGGAGGCGGCGAAAAAAGAGCTTCAGGCCGAGATCGACTTTGCGAAGTCGTTCGGCGCAAAGATCATGCGGACCGGCTACGGCAAGCTGATTATGGAGACCACCCGTTTCTACAAAGGGCCTGCGGTCACCGGAAAAGAACAGTACGACAACATCATTGCCTGTCTGAAAATCGCGGCGCCGATGTTCGAGGCCGCCGGGATGTACTACGCCCAGGAAAACCACCTCGATTTCACCGGGCGGGAGCTGGCGGCGATCTTTGAAGAGGTCAACTCCCCGAACATGGGGATCGCGCTCGACACCGCGAACGGCTTCTGCATCTTCAGCGACCCGAATGAGGAGATCCAGCTGATGGCCCCATGGGCGATCACCTCCCATATCAAAGACACCCGGATCGAGGACAAGACGCAAGAGGGGGACTACTTCCCGCTCATCCCGGTCGGCTGTGCGCTCGGCGAGGGGAATATCGACATCCCGGCCGCGATCGAGGCCATCCGCACCAAAGCCCGCTATCCGGAGGGCTTCCATCTCATTGTAGAGCAGGGCTGGTTCGCCTATCAGCTCGACGAGGCTGAAGATAAAGTCGCCTTCGCCCATGAAGTGATGGAAAGAAGCATCGCATACCTGAAAAAGCTTGTCACCGTCGACTAATGACATCATCTACTTATTTACAGAAAGGGAACCTGAACATGAAACGGAATGTACTCGTCACCGGCGCGGCCGGAAAACTCGGCAACTATGTCTCCGCTTACCTCAACAAACAGGGCTACAACGTCACCTGCACCGACGTTGTCCTCCCGCAGCCGGACAGCAAGATCGCGAAGCTCAAACTCCCCTTTGTCAAAGCCGACCTGCTCAACATCGGCGACCTGATGAAAGCTATCGCTATGGCACAGCCGGACACTATCATCCACCTGGCGGCCATCACCCACAACGTCGAGCTCCAACCGCCCTATGACACCACCCCCAAAAAGGGCCCGGCCACCGGCGGCGTCCACCACAATTACATGATTCCGGAAGACGCTGCGATGGAGATCAACACCATGGGCACCTTCTACGTCATGGACGCTGCGAGAAGGATGGGGATCAAGAACGTGATCGCCGCCTCGAGCTACTACTGCTACGGCCTGGGGATGCGGATCTCCGGCGAGCCCTTCAAGCCCGATTACCTGCCGATCGACGAGAACCACCCCTGCTATCCGGAGGACACCTATTCCCTCGGCAAGCAGCTGGGGGACGAGATCATGAAGGCCTTTGCCCGCGCCTATAACATGAACGTCGTTGCGATGCGGCTGACCGGCGTTTATTACCCGAAAGTCGAGTGGTGCAGAAAGTGCTATACCTTCAACAACGACTATGTGGTTCCGGAGACCGAGGCGAAGGGATACATCAACGGCGACACCCACCAGTATGTCGACGCCCGGGATATCGCCTATTTCGTCGGGTTGGCGCTCGACAAGCAGCTGCCGGGCTTCGAGGCGTTCAACCTCGCTTCCGACACCACCTTCAACCCGGATTCCAACTCCTTCTATGCGAAACGCTTCCCCTACATTGCCGACATGTGCACCAACTTCGAGGGGCATGAAGGCTTCTTCACCACCCGCAAGGCGAAAGAGATGCTGGGCTACGAGTCCCAGTACACCTGGAGAAAGGGCAAACAGGACGAAGAAGGGGACGAGTTCGTCGACTAAAAGGCGTTTCTCCTGCGGAGGGGCGTTTAGCCTCTCCCAGGGTTCCCCGTGAGATACCCCATTTTTCAACCTTCCATACTTCACACAATTTACTGTAGCACACATTTTAGACTGATCGAACCATTTTATAAGGAAAGAAAGAAGGATTACAATGGCTTATATCAACAACATGAAACTCGGCTGGATCGGATACATGTATCAGCCGCCCGCTGAAATCACGGAACCTATGGACAAAATCATGTGGCAGCTCGACGAAGCAAAACGCTACGGCTGCCAGGTCTTGCAGCCGATCGCCCCGCTGCCGGCGGATGAGGAATCGATTGCGAAGATCACCGCTAAGATGAAGGAATGCGACGTGGAGTACGAGATGGGCGCTCCCCGCGCGGTCTTCGAGCTCTGCGGAGAGAACGCGGAAGCGGCGAAAAAGGAATTGCAGGAAGAGATCGACCTGGCGAAAAAATACGGCGCGAAGATCATGCGCTGCGGCTACGGCAAGCTGAACGTCGAGTATTCCCGCTGGAGCAAGGTCCCGGGGATGCTGCCCCACGAGCAGCTCCGCCGCGTCACCGACAGCCTAAAGGTTGCCGCCCCGATTTTTGAGGCGAACGACATACTCTACGCGCTGGAGAACCACTGCGACTTCACCGGCAAAGAGATCGCCGCCATTTTTGAAGAGATCAACTCCCCCAACATGGGCATCGCTTACGACACTGCCAACGGCTTCGCCATCCTCTGCGACCCGAACGAGGATCTCGCAGCGATGGCTCCCTGGGCGATTACCTCCCACATCAAGGATTCCAAGGTGATCGACGCCCCGTTTGGGCCGGATTACTTCCCGATGACCCCGGTTGGCTGCGCGCTCGGCGAGGGCGGCGTGGATATCCCGCGCTCCGTCCAGCTCTTAATCGACAACGTCCGCTACCCGGAGGGCTTCCATCTCATCCTCGAGCAGGGCTGGTTCGGCAAGCTGCCGGAGGGCACCGACCCGCGCGAATTTGCGATCGAGACGATGGAAAAGAGCCTCGATTACCTGAAGGATTTGGTAACGGTCAAATAACCAGCTGTATCTGAACGAAGAAAGAAGGAACGGATCATGGCTTACCGCAACAATATGAAGATGGGCTGGATTGGTTTCGCGTATCCGGCTCCCCGTGAGATCACGGACAACATGGAAAAGATCGAATGGCAGATGAAAAAGGCGAAGGAGTTCGGCTGCGAAGTCCTCCAGCCGATCGTCCATCCGCTGCCCC
>JAAWBP010000034.1 GCA_022792755.1 Oscillospiraceae bacterium
AACATGATCACTGGTGCTGCTCAGATGGACGGTGCAATCCTGGTTGTTTCCGCAGCTGACGGTCCGATGCCCCAGACCCGTGAGCACATCCTGCTCTCCCGTCAGGTCGGCGTTCCGTATATCGTTGTTTTCATGAACAAAGCTGATCAGGTTGACGATCCGGAGCTGCTTGAACTGGTTGAGATGGAGATCCGTGACCTCCTCAACGAGTACGAGTTCCCGGGCGACGACACCCCGATCATCAAAGGTTCTGCCCTCCAGGTTCTTGAGAGCGCTGCGACTGATCCGAATGCGCCGGAGTACGCTTGCATCCACGAGCTGATGGACGCTGTCGACAGCTACATTCCGACTCCGGAGCGTAAAGCTGATCTGCCGTTCCTGATGCCTGTTGAGGATGTCTTCACCATCACCGGCCGTGGCACCGTTGCGACTGGTAGAGTCGAGAGAGGCCAGCTCAACACCGGCGACGAGGTTGAGATCATCGGCTTGACCGAAGAGAGAGCGAAAACCACCGTTACCGGCATTGAGATGTTCCGCAAGATCCTCGACTATGCTGAGGCCGGCGACAACATCGGCGCTCTGCTCCGTGGTGTTCAGAGAAACGAGATTGAGCGTGGGCAGGTTCTCTGCAAACCCGGTTCCATCAATCCGCATACAAAATTCAAAGGCCAGGTTTATATCCTGAAAAAAGAAGAGGGTGGGCGTCATACCCCGTTCTTCAACAACTACCGTCCGCAGTTCTATTTCAGAACCACTGACGTTACTGGGGTCATCGCTCTGCCGGAAGGCACTGAGATGTGCATGCCTGGCGATAACGTCACCATGGATGTTGAACTGATCACCCCGATCGCGATTGAAGAGGGCCTCCGTTTCGCTATCCGTGAAGGCGGCCGTACCGTTGGCTCCGGTGTTGTCACCGCGATTAATGGCTAATTCTTTCGAGTTGAAAAAGCTCCTGCAAACTTTGCAGGAGCTTTTTTCTGTCAAAAGGGCAGATTATCGGCAAACGATAAAATTTTCCGAGAGATCAGCCTGCTGTTCTTAAAAAAGTTTGGTAAATCCCCCCAAAAAATGGGCTGAATTCCTATCACATCTGCCATTGACACCGTCCTTCAAATGGACTACAATGACGGCGTAGGCAGGTTGTTTCTGCCAAATCAATCAAATAAGAGAAGGTGCAAGACATGTCAGAAAAGTACAAAAATGTATTGATTACCGGCGGTGCGGGCCGTCTGGGACGCCGCGTCTATTATAATCTCTGCAAAGATTATAACTGTACGCTTTTTGACCAGGTAAGCCCGATGGAATCCAAAAGGGAGGCTTGGGAGCCGAATTGGAAGTATGCAACTTTCGTAAAAGGGAACCTGAACAATTACGGCGATTGCCTTCGCGCGGTTGCCACTGCAAAGGCTGACGTCATTCTCCACATTGGCGGCCTGCCTTTCCCCTCAGAGGTTATTCCCGGGACAAATTACAACCGGGCTCGTACAGGGCATGAGGACGATACCTTCCAGTCCAATATTGCGGGTACCTATTATCTGCTCGAAGCCGCTGCGCGCCTGGGTGTGAAAAAGGTGATCCTTGCGGGTTCGTTCTTTGCGACAGGTATCGGCAACCGCATTTCAGGTAAGCCGTGGCCGATCGACAAGCTCCCGATCACTGAGGATTATGATTGCTGCCCTGAGGATTCCTACAGCCTGTCCAAGCTGGTTGACGAGCAGCTGCTGAAATCTTATGCCAGCGCCTATGGGATGAAGACCGTTTCCTTCCGTTTGCAGGGGATCTCTTATCCGACCAACCCCCATATTTCGCCGATCGAAATTCCGGTGATGGAGAAGTGCAAAGACGGTTTCTATGAGGGACACACCTGGCAGTATGTCGACTCCCGCGACGTTGCGAACGCTATGCGTCTTGCGATTGAGAAAGACCTTGAGAACGACTTTGAGGCGTTCAATATTATCACCGACAAACGGTATGAGGAAGCTACAGCTGACTTTGCCAAGACCCACTGGCCGACGATCGCTGAAATGGCGAAAGACATCAAGGGGCCGGAGGACCGCGGGCTCTTCAGCGACAAGAAGCTGCGGGATATGCTCGGCTATCATGAGGAATACTCCTGGAGACAGAGTGATGAGTATCCGGGCGAAGGGAAAAACGACCCGAACGACCAATAGAATTTCTGCGTCTTCCGAAAGCTGAAAACCGGGATATGGCTGTTTAACGGCCATATCCCGGTTTTGATTTATATGGAACTGTAGCGGATTTCTCAATATCCCAGCTCTTCACCAACTAGGATCACCTTGATCCGGTCTTTTTGCCGCTGCATGGCGGAGACAACATAGCTGCAGCACATCCGCCCAGGGGAACGGCAACCCTCCGTCATACCGGAGCCTGTCCCCTGCGCACAGGAAATGCACTCCCCCGTCTTTTCACAGGGCGTTTCGGTGTGGAGCCGGCACCCGTTGGCCGGAGCCGCTGTTTTCTTGACTCGGAGGATGGCCTCGTCCAGGCTGGGGACGAGCTTGTTGTATCCCGCAACGACGATGACCGATTTCGGCCCGAAAACGATTGCCGCCACCCGGTTCGAGTTCCCGTCGACATTGTAGAGCTCGCCATTTTCCGTTATGGCGTTGGCGGAGGTCAAAAAGGTGTCCGCCCAAAAGGTTTTCCGGTAAATCTCCTGGATTTCCCCGGTGGAGATTCCAGGGCGGTCGCGGTCGAGGAACTGGTATTCCCCGGAGAGGAGCAGGTCGCGGACGCCGCATTCCCGCAGCGTCATCGTCCCCCCGCAGGAAACCGTTTCCCCTTTTTGGAGAAGGGAGGAAACGAGCTTGACAGAATCCTCCTTTGTCGGCGCATAATAGGGCTTCATGTTGTTTTTTTCCAGGTTCTTCATTGTCTTTTGGATGCGGAGTTCCACGATTTTCTTGCAGTTTTCATCCATGGTAAAGGCTCCTTTCAGATTGTTTTATGGTTGTGATAAGAGGAAAGCAAAAGCTTTTCCATCCGGAGAACAAAAATAGACCAGCGATTTATAAGCTTGCATATGAGGCTTGGTCCAGCATAACAGGAAAATACAGAAAGATCAACTGAAAATTGCTGTCAGCGGTAGAGTTCCCGCCTGATTTTCCGCATTTCTTGCCAGACATTGTCGCCATAATTGCTTACTAAAACGGAAATGATATGGTTGTTCGGGTTGTATTCGGAGAGAAAGCTCGCGCCGGGGTCACATCCTTGAAAATAAGGGATGCTGCCTTGCCGCTCGTCCTCGATGATCCAGACGCCATAACCGTAATAGCCCTCCTCGGGGTCTGCGCCGTCTCCGCTCTGTCTGCGCAGCATCTCAGCGGTCAGCTCTTTAGAGAAAAATTTGCAGTGGATCAGCCTCTCCCAAAACCGAACGACATCCGCCGCGGTGGTGAAAGCCCCGCCTGCGCCGGTTCCCTTTGCATCGACACTGTAGATATTCGTTCGGAAGCCGCCGGTTTCTTCGCAGTAAATATAGTGGTTTGCGGTGTTGGCAGGGAGCCTGTCAAGCTCATAGTAGCCGGTTGAGGACATCCCGGAAGGATCAAAGAGCTGTTCTTTCAGATATTGATCGAAGGCAGTTCCAGATATTTTTTCAATGATCGCCGCAAGGAGGACATAGCCCGAATTGTTGTAGCAGAAGCGCTCCCCTTTCGGATAGGCCATCGGCTTTTCTATAAAAAGCGGGAAGAGATCGGAATTGCGCCGAATCTTATAGTTGGGATAATCCCTCCAGAGCTCCTCGTAGTCATCCATAACGCTTTCGTCAAAATAATCCGGGATGCCGGAGGTGTGGGTCAGCAGCTGCCTGACAGTCACATCCGGGTCGATCTGATGCAGGTCGATATCGAGGAGCTGTCCCAGCCTGCTTTCAAATGACAGCTTCCCGCGGTCGATCAGCTGTAAAACTGCGGCGGCTACGAAGGCTTTTCCGGCCGAAGCAGTTGCAAATTTCGTATCCAGCGTGTTTGGAATTTGATTGGACAGGTCGGCAAAGCCGCTGACCCGATTGCAGAGAACAGTTCCGTTTTGGACGACAGATATAACCCCTCTGAAATCTTTGTCGATGAGACTGCTGAAATCCATAGTTCTTCCCTCCAGAGAAAAAGATGAATTCGGTCAGAACTGCTTTTTACGGATTCGTTTTGAACCGTCTGTCCCTTAAAAACAACCAATTATCGTGATTTAGTTGAAATTCGTCTGTGATTTTCTTATGATGGTTTCAGAAGGAGGCGATGATCCAATGCGAATCGAGATTCAAATCGACAGTTCCTGCACTGAACCGAAGATTGTGGTCATGACAGCGTCGATGACGGAAGAGGTCAGCCGCATCGTCAAAAAGCTGTCTGAGGATTCCCCCCATATCATTTCAGGGAGCAGAGGCAATATGGTCGAGGTGTTGGAGCAGGCCGATTTGATCCATCTCTATGCGAATGCGGGGAAGGTTTTCGCCGTAACCGGGCAAGGGGAGTACCTAGTCCGCCTCAGGCTCTATGAACTGGAGGAGAGGCTCGATCCAAACAGCTTTGTCCGGATTTCGAATTCCGAAATCATCAACTTGAAAAAGGTCAAAAGCTTCGACTTGAGCTTTACGGGAACCATCTGCGTGAAACTGTCAAACAACACGGTCACCTATGTTTCACGGCGGTATGTCTCTAAAATCAGGCAGATACTGGGAAGGTGAGGGGAAGAAAATGAAAAAACAAATGATTTTGCGCGGCGCTCTTGGCATTCCGGTGGGGATTACAATAGGTTACCTGATTACAATCATGATTTCACTCATCTGGGGGCGAGGGCATTATTCGCCCTGCGTACCTGAGCTCGTCGGCATGCTGGGGAATGAGGTCAATGCAGTTGTCCTGCAAACGGTTCTTTGCGCGTTGCTGGGTGCAGCTTTCGGAGCGTGCTCCGTCATATGGGAGCTCGAAAGCTGGAGCATCGCCAAACAGACGGGGATTTATTTCCTGGTTATTTCGATCGTGATGCTGCCGACCGCTTATGTTCTGTACTGGATGGAGCACAGCATCGCAGGGATTCTCAGCTATTTCGGGATTTTTGCCGGCATCTTTCTTGTGATCTGGCTCACACAGTATTTGATCGTGATGCGCAAGGTCAAAAAGCTGAATGCGAAGCTCGCAAAAGAGACGGAAGAATAAAAGCCTCAGGATTCTGTTTTCTTCCGCCCGGATTTCTCCCGGTTGACTAAAATGATCCCGGCGCAGGCCAAAGCCAGGGCGAAAAGGATATTGATGCTGAACCCTTGATCGGGTAAGAAAATCACCGAAAGAACGCTTCCGAAAACGGGGGTGAGGAAGTTGAAAACGCTGATCTTTCCCACGGGGTTGTACCGGAGCAGGGTGGCCCAGAGGACGAATGCGACTGAGGAGAGGAGCGCCAGGTACAAAAAGAGGGCCAGCGCCTCCCAGGTCGGGATGGTGATGCGTCCGCCGCAGAGGAGACCGATTGCGATCAAAGCTGCGCCGCCGATCATCAGCTGGTAGGCGGTAATCGTCGCGGGCTCTCCTTTAGAAGCTACGTTTTTGCTGACGAGAGAACCCAGCGCAAAGGCGAGCGCCGAGAGAAGGACGCATCCTTCCCCCAGGAAGGAAAAGCCCTCCAGCCCGCCGCCCAGGTTGACGAGGATCACACCACAGAAGCCCAGCAGGCAGCCGATCGCTTTTTGCAGGGTGATCTTGTCGTCCCGGTAGACGAAATGGGCGAGGATGACGATCATAAAGGTTGAGGTGGCGCTCAGGATCGAGCCTTTGACCCCGGTGGTGTAGCTCAGCCCGATATAGAAAAAGATATACTGCAAGGAGGTTTGGATCAGCCCGATCAGAGTGATCCCGCCGATGTTCTTCCGGGTGGGATAAACCCATCTCCGGCCTGAGACAACTGCAAAAATCAGGGTGAAAACACCTGCCAGCCCAAACCGGCAGCCCGCAAAAAGGATTTTAGAGGGCAGGTCGTCGGTGGCGATCCGCAGCAGCTCGTAGCCGAGCTTCACGCCGGGGAAGGCGCTTCCCCAGAGCAGGGTACACAAAGCGGCGATGAGAAAAATGTTGAGTGGCTTTTTAAAAAACGATTCTGTATGCAAAATGTCCGCTCCATTCATTAAAATCGACTCTCATTCATCATGAGGATGGGAAAGAACCGTGTGAACGAATTCCCATTTTTATCATTATATCGTTTTTCGTGGGGAAAGACAAGCCGGAGAAAAGTTGGCATATCCCGCGTGAAAGGGCAGATACTATCCCTGAGGTGAAAGAGATGAGACAGGATGGACAACTGTTAAATAAAATTTATCAGGACACCAAAATGGGGGAGGAAAATATCAACGTCCTTCTAAAATCGGTTGGAAATACTAAGTTGAGAAGTGATTTGATTACCCAGATGGAAGGATATGCGACGCTTAACATCAAGGCGAAGAAGCAGATCTATGAGAACCGTGAAAATCCGGTGGAAGAATCCTTCTGGACAAAGCTGATGGCGGGCGGGATGATCCGGGTCAACGCGGCGATGGCATCCACCCCGGACAAAATCGCACGGATGATGATCGAGGGGAGCACGATGGGGATCGTAGAGGCCAAAAAAGCGCTCAACCGCTGTAAAAGCGCCTCCCGCCCGGCGAGAAAACTCGCCGGTGAAGTCATCACCTTTGAGCAGAACAACATTGAACGGCTCAAGGAATACCTTTGAGCGCCGAAAACCCGCCTGAGTGATGATTCGGGCGGGTTTTCAGTTGCATTTTATAGAGATTGTGGTATCATAAATTCATAGAAAGCAGGGGAAAGCGCATTTGACGGAATACAAGTGCTTTTTTGTACTGCTGAGACCGCTTTTCGCGGTTACTCCGCGCAGAGCTGTCTGAATAAACGAAAGAAAGGAATGGCGCCGGTGCAAAAGCGGCGACATATGGCGGTTTAAAATGCATCAGGAGATTGTGAAGCAGGTGCGGCAGGCGGCGGAAGAGCTGTTGGCGGCGGCTTCCTGCCGGGAGCGTGATATCTTTGTGGTAGGCTGTTCTTCGAGTGAAATCCTCGGGGAGAAGATCGGCACCCATTCCAGCGAGGAAGCGGCAAAAGCGGTGTTGGAGGGGCTTTACCCGGTTTTGAAGGAACGGGGAATCTACCTTGCGGCGCAGTGTTGTGAGCATCTCAACCGGGCGCTGATCCTGGAGCGGGAGGCAGCGGCGTATTACCGTCTGCCTATCTGCAACGTTCAGCCTCAGCCCAAAGCAGGAGGCTCCTTCGCTACAGCGGCTTATGCGGCTTTTTTTGATCCGGTCGCGGTGGAAGCAGTGGAAGCTGCTGTGGGGATGGACATTGGCGACACCTTAATCGGGATGCATCTCCGTTCGGTGGCGGTTCCCGTCCGGCTGTCGGTGAAAAAAATCGGGGAGGCAAACCTCGTCTGTGCCCGTACCCGCCCCAAATTCATCGGCGGGGAGCGCGCGCATTACCGCCTGGATCTGCTGTGAGGAGGAAACGCGGATGAAAATAGCAATCGTCACCGGGGCCTCCTCCGGGATCGGGCGGCAGTTCGCCCTCAGAGCAGCGAGGGAATCTATCGATATGCTCTGGGTGGTCGCCCGCCGGGAGGATCGCTTAAAGGAGCTGCAAGCGATCCTCCCGATTCCAGTCCGCCCGTTTGTCTTGGACTTGGAGCGGCGGGAAAGCGTGGAATGCCTTGAGCGGGCGCTTAGAAAAGAGAAGCCGACGGTCACACTGTTAGTCAACGCCGCGGGGTTTTGTAAATTTGGCAAGACGGCAGAGCAGTCCCGGAAGGAGATTTCGGGGATGCTTGCCCTGAATGTTGCGGCCCTGACCCTCATTACCCAGGCGGTTCTCCCGTTTATGAGGCGGGGCGGGCGGATTGTCCAGGTCGCTTCGACCGCTGCGTTTCAGCCTTTGCCGGGGATGAACGTCTACGCCGCCTCCAAGGCCTATGTTCTAAGCTATTCCCGGGCCCTGAACCGGGAGCTGAAACCGCGGGGGATCACTGTGACGGCGGTCTGCCCCGGCTGGACGAGGACGGAATTTTTCGATGTGGCGAAACAGACGGAGAACCCGCGCGAGGTGAGCCGGTTTCCGCTGATGTCCCGCGCGGAGGATGTGGCCCGGAAAGCGCTGAACGACAGCCGCCGGGGAAAAGATATTTCAGTCTGCGGACTGCACAACAGGGTTCACCGGCTCGGCGCGAAGCTGCTTCCCCACCGGCTCATCATGGCGGGATGGGAAAGGATGAAAAACTGACGAGGTGGGAACGGCACGATAACCGATGCTGCTTTCGAATGGCCGCTGCACAGTGAAAATGAATGAGAAATAGGATGGGACTGCTCTTCGGCAGATGGAGAATCCTGCCATCTGTTAAGGTAGGAAGGCCGGCGTCTTTTTGATGCTGGCCTTCTTTGCTCAATAAGCCAATTAGAGAAAAGAATAGGTGAAACAATTAAAATAAATAAATTTTATTGGATAATCTTCGCTAGATTGACAAGTGTGAAAAACGTGTTATAATTTGCTTATAGGATGGAAATACAATTAAATTTTGTATAAGACCGTCAGAGCAGGCCGAGTCTTCACGTTTGAGGATGATCCAAAATGGAGGGGGAAGGATGGAGAACAAACGCAGATTAAAAAAATGGATTCTGCCCATTGGCATAGCCGCAGTTGTCTTAATTGTGCTGAACGCGGTCGGCCTCATCTGGTTCAACGGCATCTTTGACCATTATGTCTGGTTGCCGGAGTACGATGATCTGAGCGGCTTTGCGGATCTTCAAAACGGCCGGGAGCTGATTGGAGTGTTTTCCTCTCCGGACGAGATAGAAAACGCAGTGGGAACTACGATCAGCCGGGAGCTGTGGGAGTCCGAATTTGTCAGCTATCTGGAAAGGGGAGAAAATTCCCGCCAGACCAACTATTTATTTAAAGTTGGGGAAGATCATTATGTGGCTGTCAGCCTGATCCAATTTCAGGATGAGGAAACCGGAGCGGTTCTTTGTGATGCGATGGGTTCCGGTTCCTTCGGAAGGGCAAACTATGTTTCGCGAAAGGGAGTCCGTGTTGAGGGGGAGCCTTCAATAGACTTCAATTTTTTCGGCGGCTTTCTTTATAAAAACAAAGGATATGCCGCGCACGAGTCGGGAGTCAGCTACGGCTCCGGCAGAGCGAAAAAGGGGCTTTGGTATGAAGGAACCCGTGCGGTCCAGCTGGTTGCAGAGTCCGAGGACTATGAAGAAATCCGGCAGGAATTGATTCGTTATTTTAAGGAGGATTAAAATATCTTTATAATCAACCGATCAATTTCCTTTAAAATTTAGATCCTCAAATAGGAAAAAGGCGGAGAATTTCTCCGCCTTTTTCGTTGTAAATTTCAAAACAGAAGCCCAATCTCCAAACAGGACACCTCTCCGCAGTACGCCTGTGACGATTCCATCAGCAAGGCGGGTTTATAGGCGCCGAAGGTATCGGTAAGATCGGCGCGGAAGGTATCGGAGCTGACGGCTCCGGTGTCACAATCCATCCCGCTCGGAAGGTCGAGGGAGACCCTGACCGCCGCCGTGCTGTTTGCCCGCCGGAAGATTTCCTTCACCGCCGCGGGGAGCTCCCCGTGAAAGCCGGTGCCGAAAACCCCATCGACGAGGTAGGCGGCGCGGCTGATTTCTCCCGCAAGACAGGCGGGGGAAAGGATTGTGACGACCTGCGGCAGCCGCTCCCGGTTGAGCGCCGACAGCGGGGATAAATCCTCCCCGCAGAGGAAGGAGACACAGACGTCCCATCCGGCTTCCGCCAGCAGCCGCGCAACCACCAGCCCGTCGCCGCCGTTGTTCCCCTTTCCGCAGAGGATCAGAACGCTCGACGGCTGTCCTGCTCGCTTGAGAAGCTCTTCTGCGGCCTTGGTTCCGGCGTTTTCCATCAGGGTTTCATAGCTCGTCCCAGCGGCCACAGCGGTTGCTTCAGCTTCGCGCATCTGCCGGGCGGTGTAAATTTTCATGACGATCGCCGCTCCTTCCGCAAATTTGTTTAAAAACAATTCACATGCTTAACAGGGGTATAAAATCAGAGATGTCCCTCTTTTTTTGAGCCTGAACGCAGGCAGTTCGCACAGATAAAAACGAACCCATAGACTGCGACGGGGAAGGCGACGCAGGAAAAGGGGTTGAAATCCTGGAAGGAGGCCAAGCCGGCGCATCCGGCGATCAGGT
>JAAWBP010000035.1 GCA_022792755.1 Oscillospiraceae bacterium
CAGCTGATTTGTAATCAGCAGGTCGGGGGTTCAAGTCCGTCCACCAGCTCCAAAATTGAATATGGAGGAATTCCCGAGTGGCCAAAGGGGGCAGACTGTAAATCTGTTGCTTTCAGCTTCGATGGTTCGAATCCATCTTCCTCCACCAAAGAAAGACAATCCTCAAAGTGGATTGTCTTTCTTTTTTAGTGATTCGATAGAGTGGCGTTAGACGACAGTCCGGCGGATTGTTGTTCCCCTAATAAAACAAGTTCTTTTATACCATTAATCAATATTACCGGACAAAAGCAATTTTCATCTGGCAATACTGTTGTTATTTCGTCTGTTTTATAGTATAATGCAAAAGAATATATTTAGGAGGAGATAACATGCTTCCTGATAGTGCGTTATATAGAGTTGTTAAGGAGTTCTTTCCAACCGCATTTAACGATTACAAAAATTCATATGAAAAACGCTTACAAGTTCAGAAATTAGTTTATATTTTTGAAACTGCGTATGGGAAATCACTGTATGGATTTTCTTGGTATTTAGCGGGGCCGTACTCGTCAATTTTAACTCACCAAATTTATGATACCCTTTTAGCTGAAACAGAACAATATTCGCAGTGGGATAGGCTAACTTTTTCAGATAAAGTTGTGGGTTTAATTCAAAAAATAAAAAATGTTTATCACGAAGCTGAAAAATATGATACGAAATGTGATGCAACTCGCTTGTGGGAATTATTAGCATCTCTACTGTATTTGCGTGAAAATATGGATTTGAGTAAAGAAAAAGATCCAGCAGAAATATTGAAAAATAAGATTTTAGCCAATAAGCCCCATTTTAAGGATACACCCCATTTGAATGAAATTATTAATTTAATCCTTGAATTTTGAGGTTGACAATAATGGCAAAGACTATTAGGCAAATTTATGACAATATTTATGGCTATATTGATTTTGACAGAGATTTATTTGATGGTATTTTGAAAGATTCTTTCTTTTTACGTTTACATAATTTAAAACAAATGGGATTAGCATATTATGTTTATCCTGATGCATTACATACTAGATATGCACATTCGGTAGGAGTTTATGCGGCTGTAAATAAAATTATTGATGCTCAGAAGTATTTTAGTGACCCGGTTTCTATTAATGAGCAAGATCGTTATAAGATTATGCTTAGTGCACTATTACATGATATCGGCCATCTGCCTTTATCTCATACCATAGAATCTGCACTTTCTGAGTTTGAAGAATTTGAGTCGCAAGATTGTAGCACGGGCAGCACAGAGAATTTTTCAGACGAATTTTTTAAGGAACAAGCTTTTGAAAATAAGATGTCGGAGTCTGGTGAGATGATCAGGCCTTCGGTCGCATTACATGAAAAATTAGGAGAATTTGTCCTTAATGCAAGTCCTATTTCTAGATTATTAGAATCCCGGGGAATTTCACCTTATGATATTGCGGCTGGCTTTAAAGGAAATATTGTAGAGGCACAACAAAACGAAATTGCGGAAACCAGCTTTTATGATAAGCAAATTCGCAATTTTTTACATTCGCAATTAGATGCTGATAGAATTGATTATTTATTAAGAGATTCTGGGTTTTCCGGTGTTAAAAGTGGAAGTTTTGACATAGATAAATTATTATCTTCTATTATTTATGATAGAGATGCCAACTATGGTATTGATGAGTCTTCTATTCGTGCGCTTGAGCAGTTCTTTATTTCTCGTTTTGTTGCATATTGTCAAATAGTGGGAAACAAAAAAGTGATGGCATTCGAATACATGGCCAAAGATTTTTATTTGCGCTTATTAAAGCTTAGAAAAGCTCAAAATTATCATTTAGGAATACGGTTGTATAGTTATCGTGATTTGAAAGATGATATTTTAAAAAGGCGGCCGGAAGAGTTTTTACACTTTGCAGATGACTATTTCTTTTCACTGATACGAGAAGTATTAGAAAATAAGGATAGTGTCGAAGCTTTTGATCCATTGGTTGTGAAGTATGCCAATTATATTAAAAATGTACAACCTCTATCACCTGTAACTTATTACGAAACGTTTGAAGAGCTTGAAGATGAACCTTGCTTTATTAATTTCCTACGCGAACACGAGGATTGGTTACTCGAAATTGCTGAATTGTCAGGCGTACCTAGGGAAGAAATCATAATACCAAAGCCAATGAAAGTTTCTATATATAAAGCCAATGAAGATCCCATCCAAGTTTTTCATAACCGTACAATTATTCAATATAAGGATGTTTCTCAGAGCCCGGCTAGCCTTTTAAGGTTTCTCAAATCAAAAACTTATATAATTTACCGAATCTATACATTTGATAAGGAACAAGCACAACAGTTAAGAAAAGTAATGAAAGAAAAGGCAAAAGATTTCAAATACAGAGGTGATTTATAAAGAAATGGTGCGGACATCAAAAGTGCCCATCTTTCCAAGCGCTAAAAAACCGCCTGCTTTAGGCGGTTTTTTGTATTTTCAGACTTTCCCTTATAGATCACGAAACATACTACCCCTTTTCCTCAAAATTTCTTCTGGAAAAGGATTGCATAAAAGGCGCTCAGCCCTGTTCCATCTGCCGCTTTTTGATCCGCTGCCAGTTCCAAAAACCATAAAGGTCGTTGATGAAAAAGGCCAGAAAGCAGACAACCATGGGGAAATAGGATGCATCTTCGGCCGATGCGAGAATCCACAGGACAACCAAAATGATGTCGTTGGCAGCATAGCCGGCCGCGTAGTACGGGCTCCGCTTTAGGGTCAGGGCGGATGCGAGGAAGCTGGTCGCGACAGAAACCGTGCTGAAAAATAAGTTCGCCGTTCCAAGCGCCTCTAAAATAAAGTAAAAAGCGCCGGTGACGATGACTGCCAATCCGAAGATAGCCGCGGCCTGGCGCCTTGTTACCCATCCAACCGCAACCTCCGCCGTCTTTTGATAGGGATGTCGATACCACGAAATCGCAGTCAGGATGGCAATAGGGGAGGTCATACCGAGGTAGGTGATCATCTCCCCGTAATACTGAAAACAGAATGAGATCACACCGTAAAAAAGGGAGAAAACGATGGTCAGCACCTGGCCGATCACATACCCCTTTGCGACGAAAATCAACGCGGTCACGCCGATCAGTGAAGCGGCCAGGGTGAGATAGTCGCTGGAAGAAGAAAAAAGAAACGAGCCTATAACAGCCGCGGCGGAGAGGCTCCATAAAGCGAGTTCGGCTTTTGACAACGCCCGAAAGGGGTTTTTGTGTTTCATTGCGTCTGCCCTCCAAAAAATAAAGCATCCGTCCGGTACATCTTCAAAGACCTAACGATGTACCGACGAATGCTTTTGCATTCTTCCTGCCCGGTGGCAGAGTGATTCTTTTCGAATTTCAGTATAGCCAAGGCTGTCGCGTTTGTCAATCCTTGCCTGCAAGATGAAAGAAAAGGTTTGGAACGTAGGGTTTTCTGACGGGAAAAGAGGATTTAGAAGACGGGATAAACCGCGGCCCGGCGATTCGCGCGCGAAAAGGAAGCCGGTTCCTTCTATCAGCGGTTTTAGAAGGTGGGCATTATTTTGTTACACGAATACCGCCTCTTTCGTATAATCGAAGCCGGACGGAAAGGGGGCGGGAAGCCCTAAACCGAACAAGTCCCCTGCGCGGATTTCCAGCTCTGCAACCCTGTTTCCACCCATGCGGGCGAGTTTCGCCAAGCTGGTGCCATAGGGGAGCCGCGCATGTTCCTTCATCCGGGCCGCGATTTCTTTGCCGCGGGTATTCATCCCCAGGATCCGCAGATAGGGAGGGGGGATTTCGAGGTCGCGCTTGCCGATTTCCAGCGCGGCATAAAGGGAAATCCGCCGCAGCCGGGCGTGCGCATACCGCTTTGTCTTGGCGAGGGAGTAGAATTCTTCGAGGCTGCGCGCCGTTTGAGCCGCCCGGTAAAGACGGGATTCCAGGCCCTCGGATACGTCGGGCAGTGCGGTGAAATCCGCCTGACTGTACCTTCGCAGCTGGAAGAGCAGGACGGTCTCCAGCCGTTCCATCCGGCAGGGCGCGGTTCGGTGTGCCAATTCCGCGCCGTAGACCGCCCGGGCGGATTCCGGGACAAAAGCCTGAAATGGTTCTCCGTTCTTGATCTTTTCGCGCACCAGCGAAGCACTGGCGATCTTCTGAGATGCCGAAGGTGCGTCGTGTTCCACACCGGCCCGGCTGACAGTAACCGGTACGATAGAGGAGCGCAGCCGCTGCAGCGCCTTGCAGTACTCCACCCCGAGGAGATCATTCGGCCGGGACAAAACGGCCGCAGCCTCCGCGCCGGCCAAACGCTCTACCGCCGTCTGGCGGGCCGCGGCATAGGAGACGCCCTCTGCAAGCTCTGTCCGGATCAGAGCGTCTGTTTTAGGAGACGTGCAAGCCTCCGCCGTTTTCCACAGCAGCCCGGTATCCCCGGATTCGCTGCCGAACCCCAGCCAGTCGACGCACCCCATCCGGTTCAGCAGGGTGACGGCGGCAAGCGCGAACCGCTCTGCCGATAATGCTGCATAAAGGGAGGGCAGTTCGATGACCAGATCGACGCCGCAGCGCAGGGCGGCTTCCGCCCTGGCCCACTTTGAAAAAAGGGCCGGTTCTCCCCGCTGGACCAGATGCCCGCTCATCACGGCGGCAATATGGGTGGCCCCTTGTTTTCTCAGCTTCTCGGCTAAATAACGGTGTCCGTTGTGATAAGGGTTGTATTCTGCTACAATTCCGGCTGTTTTCACACTTTTTTCCTCTTTTGCAGGCAAAAGCCTTGAATTTTACTTCTGTTTGTAATAATATAATTTATAGATTGTCTCGTCAAGGTATCATTGACCGCCTGGCCGGATAATGTGTTAAACGCAAGCGGACAAGAAAACAATATAAAGGAGGCCATTGCAGATGAAAGTGTTGGTAATCAATGCGGGCAGTTCTTCCCTGAAATACCAGTTGATCGACATGACCGACGAATCGGTTTTGGCAAAGGGAAGCTGTGAGCGGATCGGGATCGACAACGGTGCGTTCAAGCAGAAGGCGCCTGGAAAAGAGGATTACACGTTTACAACCGATATTGCAAACCACAGCGCGGCGATCAAACTGGTCGTGGACGCTCTCACCAGTAAGGAGCACGGCGTGATCGGGTCGATGTCCGAAATCGCGGCGGTCGGCCACCGCGTTCTCCACGGGGGCGAAAAGTTTTCCGCCTCTGTCCTGATCGACGACAAGGTCATCGAGGCGATTGAGGAGTGCTGTGAGCTCGGGCCGCTGCACAATCCCCATAATTTAACCGGAATCCGCGCCTGTGAAGAGATGATGCCGGGCGTTCCTCAGGTGGCGGTTTTTGATACCGGGTTCCACCAGACCATGCCGCCGAAAGCCTATATGTTTGGCCTCCCTTATAAATATTATGAGAAATACCGCCTCCGCAAATACGGCTTCCACGGGACTTCCCACCGCTTTGTCAGCAAAAAGCTGTGCGAGCTCAACGGCTGGGATATCTCCACCAAAAAAATCATCACCTGCCATCTTGGAAACGGCTCTTCGATCGCGGCGGTCGACTGCGGAAAATGCGTCGACACCAGCATGAGCTTTACCCCGCTCGACGGCCTCATGATGGGGACCCGTTCCGGTGCGGTTGATCCGTCGGTCGTCCTTTATATTATGAAGCACGAAGGGCTTTCCCCGGATGAGATGAACGATGTGCTCAATAAGAAATCCGGTTTCCTTGGAACCTCCGACGGCGTTACCAGTGATTCCCGCGACCTGATCGCGGCAGCGGAGGATGGAAACTCAAAAGCAGAGCTTGCAATCCGGATGTTCCGCTACCAGATCAAAAAATACATCGGGTCCTATGCTGCCGCGATGGGCGGTCTGGATGCTGTGATCTTCACCGGCGGCATCGGGGAAAATTCGGACGATTTGCGGGATGAGTGCTGTGAAGGGCTCGGGTTCATGGGGATCGAGCTCGACCGTGCGAAAAACACTGAGCTCAACCACGGTGAAGGAAAAATTTCTACCGAAGGTTCCAGGGTCGAGGTTTGGATTGTCCCGACCAATGAGGAGCTTTTGATTGCCCGCGATACACTCGAAATTGTTGGCGGCCAGAAATAAAGAGAATGGTTTTGTTTGCCGGAGGCGGAATGGCCTCCGGCAATTTTTTGTCCGGCGCTGGTTTCAGATCATCTATTTTCGGAAAAGAGTTGGCTGCAAAGTTGTGTATATATCCTATTTTAAACTCTGAGTAAAATCTGTAATGGACGGTCGGAGCAGCTTTGACCTGCGTATGAAAATTATTTTTTTGGTGCCCATCTTTCAGTTGAGATCGCGGAAATTCAGAGGAAAAAAGCAAGCTGTCAAAAAAATAACGAAAACTTGAAAAAAGAAGAATAAGAGAGAATAAGCGAGAGATTGCGTGCATGCGGGAGATTAGGTTTGCTGTGAAGGGCGGTTTTTGGCTGCCTGCAATCCCCCGCCGCCCCGGGGCGGCTTTGGCTTTTTACTGCTCCTATGGTATACTATTCTCACAGCAGAAGCCAAAGGATATGAGGCAAGGGCTCCGGGTTCCGTGTGGAGACAGGCGGATGCTGGCAGGGCGGGAATATAAGAAGCAGCTGCATCAGAATCATTTTCCGTCAGCAAAAAAGAAAACACCATGAAACAGAATGGAGTATAAAATGGAAAAACTGAAAAACAAGAAAAAGCTCATATTTGCCTTAATTGTTGCGGCGGTGGTGATCGCTTTGGGAGCCTTCTCGGTTGTTGTCGTTCCGGCCGGACACACCGGTGTCCAGGTGACACTCGGCGCTGTCGGCGGCGACGTGCTGCAGGAGGGAATGCATTTTAAGGTGCCCTTTGTCACCAACATCGTCGTCATGGACAACCGCGTTCTGAAAACTGAGGTCGAATGCTCCAGTGCTTCCAAAGACCTCCAGACCGTTTCGAGCACCATTGCTTTGAACTACCGGGTCGGGCGGGAAAATTCCGCCAGTATTTACAAAAACGTCGGTACAAATTTTGAGGCGATCATCGTCAACCCGGCGATCCAGGAATGCGTCAAGTCGGTTACAGCGAAATATACGGCGGAGGAATTGATCACCGAGCGGCAGAGGGTGGGAGACCAGATGAAGGAAGCTCTGCGCGAAAAGATCACGCCGTACGGTCTCGACATCGAGGTGTTCAACATCATCAGCTTTGAATTCAGCGAGGAATTCAACGCCGCCATCGAAGCGAAACAGACCGCCCAGCAAAATGCGCTGAAGGCCGAGCAGGATTTGGCCCGGATCAAGGTAGAGGCGGAACAGAAGGTGGAGCAGGCCCGCGCGGAGGCAGAGGCTTACCGCCTGAAAAACGAGCAGATTACAGACCAGACCCTGATGATGGAATGGATCAGCAAGTGGGATGGGAAACTCCCGGCTGTTGCAGGGGAGGGAGGATACATGTTCGATGTTTCCGGCTTCCTGAACGGATCCGGCAGCGGCGCGTCCAACACAACCCCTTCCAACTAATGGGACGTAGCTGTCCGGAAAGGGACGCCGGCCTGATCCAACGAAAACAGGACTGTAAAAGAAGCCCGCCGGAAATTTTTCCGGCGGGCTTTCTCGATGCTTTAATCGATGGTACGACTGAGGAAATGATAACGGAGTCTTATCTTGTAAAGGAAACTCGTCGTCCAGGCTATTTGCCGAATTTTTCCTTATAGCCGGCGATACACGCCTCAACCGTTCTGAGCGCTGCCTCCCGGCCCTGAACTTCGTCTACAGCCGTCTTTTTCCCCTCCAGGGTTTTATAAACGGCGAAGAAGTGCCGCATCTCTTCAAAGATATGGGAGGGCAGCTGGTCGATGTCGGCATAATCCTTGTAGGTCGGGTCGCCGTAAGGGAGCGCGATGATCTTTTCGTCCCGATGCCCGCCGTCGATCATTGAAATTACCCCGATGGGAAAGCTCCGCACCATGGTGAGCGGGACAACCGGTTCGGAGCAGAGAAGCAGCACGTCGAGCGGGTCCCCGTCGTCGGCATAGGTGCGGGGGATAAAGCCGTAGTTTGCGGGGTAGTGGGTCGAGGTGTAGAGGATCCGGTCGAGGATGAGAAGCCCGGTCTCCTTGTCGAGCTCATACTTGTTTTTGCTCCCCTTTTCGATCTCGATCACGCTGATAAAGTCGTTGGGTTTGACCCTGTCTGCCCGGATATCGTGCCAGATATTTCCCATCTTGAACCACCATGCGGCAGGGCGGAATACTGCCCGTACCGCTCCTTTCTTTTATTTAGATTTTCTTTTGCAAAACAATGTGATAAAATAGCACTCAATAAAGTGCGAAACGGAGAAGTAAGGGGAAAATATGAATACACCTACGATTGAAACGCAGAGGCTGATCTTGAGAAAATTCACGGAAAGCGATATAGAGGCGTTGTATTCCCTCCTTAAAGATGAGGAAGTCAATACCTTCTTGCCTTGGTTCCCGGTGAAAAGTGTTGACGAGGCACGGCTGTTTTTTGAGGAAAGGTATGCAGCGAAATATATACAGCCGCAGGGCTATGCCTACGCTATTTGCCTGAAAAAGGACAAAAATCTGATTGGCTATATGAATATCGATATGGAAGAACACCACGATTTTGGCTATGGATTGAGAAAAGAGTTCTGGCATCAGGGCATTGTTACAGAAGCCGGAAAAGCCGTCATAGCACAGGTAAGGAAGGACGGGCTGCCTTATATTACGGCGACCCATGACAGGAATAACCCCCGAAGCGGCGGCGTGATGAAGAATGTCGGGATGATATATCAGTATTCCTATGAAGAACAGTGGCAGCCAAAGGATCTGCTGGTTACATTCAGGATGTACCAGCTGAATTTAGACGGTAAAAGCGACAGGGTTTACAAAAAATACTGGGATCATTCTTCGGTTCACTTTATAGAAGCAAACGTGTAAATTTGAATTTGTGAAGGAGATTGCAGATGACGGCAGACGAGATTTTCAGCGATTTATTCGATCAATACGGCGAGGATTTTAATTGGTATATGGTCCCATTATCGCAGGCAAGCGGAACTCTTGTAAAGGAATTGAAAAGAGAAATTGGAAAAGACCATTTCCTCTATCATAAAAAAATCTGGGCCGTCGCAAAGTGCGAATCAAATGATGATGTGCTATATGTCACCGGAAGCGGAAAGGGGACGGATAGATACTATATCTTCCATTTGACTTATTCGGTTCAGAACTCGGAGGGATTTCCCAAATATCAAGAATTTCCGGATATAGGCGCGGTAAAAGACTATATTGAAAAATCCTTCGTCGAGGATTATTGATGAACTGCAAACGAGAATCTGTGCGGCTTGGGGCCGGCTCATTTCTCAGAAAGCAATTTTTATTCGTTCCCGGCGGCCTGCGGCTCGTTTTCCTTTTGTTTCAGGTACCTTTTAAAGAAGATAGCGAACATGACCGAAGTTGTGGCCGCCGCCCCGATATCCGCGATTGGTTCCGCGGTAAAGACGCCCAAGGTTCCCATGAACAGGGGCAGGAGGAGTGCCAGCGGGATCAGCAGGATCATTTTGCGGAGAAGCGCTAAGAAGATCGAAATCTTTGCCTGCCCGATCGCGACAAAGGACTGCTGGCAGGCGCACTGGGCGCCCATCGCCCAGATGCCGGCGGCGTAGATCCGCAGGCAGGTGCAGGTGACGCCGACCAGCTCGGGATCGCTGTTGAAGATCTGCACCACCAGCTGCGGGAACAGCTCTATCAGGGCGCAGGTGGTGACGGAGAAGGCCAGACAGGAGGTCAGAAGGATTCGGAATGTTTTTTTCACCCGGTCGAACCGGCGCGCGCCGAAGTTGTAGCTGATGATCGGCTGCGCGCCCTGGGTCAAGCCCTGCATCGGCATCATGACGACCTGGATGATGCTGCCGATGATGGTCATCGCGCCGACGTAAAGGTCGCCGCCGTAATGCTGCAAAGATGCGTTGAGGGTGATGTTGACTAGGCTTTCGGTCGACTGCATGATAAATGGGGAAAGCCCCAGCGCAAGAACCGGGCCGATCAATCTGAAGTCGATTTTCAGGTTTTTCGGCCGGAATTGCAGGATGCTTTTTTTGCTCAAAAGGAACCCGAGTACAAACAGGGCGGAGCCGCCCTGTGAAAGGACGGTCGCGATGGCCGCGCCCTTTACGCCCAGCCCGAAGCCGAAGATAAAAAGCGGATCCAGCGCAATGTTCAGCACCGCGCCGATCAAAACGCTTGCCATCCCGACGGTGGAAAAGCCCTGGGTGGTGATAAAGCAGTTCATCCCGAGGGAGAGCTGGACAAAAATCGTCCCGATCAGATAGATGGTCAGGTAATCCTCTGCGTAGCCGATGGTGTCGTCACTCGCACCGAAAAGGTAGAGGAGGGGGTGCTTGAAAACGAGGAAGACGGCGGTTAGAACCACGGAAAAAAGAATCAGGAGGGACAGGCAGTTTCCCATGATCTTTTCCGCGGCGGCGTTGTCCTTTTCTCCCATCCGGATTGCGGTGATCGGCGCGCCGCCCATCCCGATCAAAAGGGCGAAGGCGGCAATCAGGATGATGACCGGGAAGGTGAGCCCCACCCCGGTCAGAGCGAGCTTCCCGATCCCTTCGATGTTCCCGATATACATCCGGTCGACGATATTGTAAAGCGCGTTGACGATCTGTGCCAGGATAGCGGGCGCCGCCAGGCGGAAGAGAAGCTTTCCGACCGGTTCCGTGCCCAGTCTGTTTTTTGAATCTGCCAAAGGGATTCACCTCTAAGTATGATTTGATAACCGCGATAGGTTCTCCCTATATTGAAGTCGGGATGATCCGATAAAGGGGAAGACCAGCCGATGGCTATGTCTATACAGTATACTAGAAAACAAACAGAGAAACAAGGGACACCCCGCGAAATTCAAAAGAATTTCGCGGGGTGCAGTTGCTATACCGCTGGGTGGAGGCGTTTGCCGTTGGACAGCATCCAGTTTACGGCATCCGCCAAGCTTTCCGCCGCAGGCCGGAACCGGTAGCCCAGCTCCTTGACTGCCTTTGAACAGTTGAAATGGCAGTTGGTGCGCAGGGTATAAACAGAATAGGCTGTATAGAGCGGTTTCCGTTTGACTGCCTTGTAATAAAGCTCCGAGAGGGGTGCGGTGGCGAGGGCAAACCAGTAAGGCAGCTTTGCCTTAACCGGTTTTTTCGCCGCCGTCTCGGTGATGATATCGAGCATTTCTTTGACGGTTACGACCTCCCCGGAGAGGATATAGCATTCGCCCCGCTTCCCCTTTTCCCCGGCGAGCCGGATTCCGCGGGCTACATCCCGCACGTCTACGAAATTATAAGCCCCGTTGATATAAGCCTTCAAACTCCCGCCGATGGTGTCCGCCATCAGCTGCCCGATGTTCGACAGGCTGTATTCGTAGGGGCCGATTACCCCGGACGGATGGACGACAACGGCATCGAGCCCATTTTTTGCCGCTTCCAGCACCAGCTTTGTCGCGGCGGCCTTGGTTTTCGCATAGGCGCCTTTGACGCTTTGCGGATCAAACTGTTTTGTTTCGGCGACTGAGGAGCCTTTGGCGGGCTCTTCAATCGCATGGACGGAACTGGCGTAAACCAGCCGCTTGACGTGTGCGATCTTACAGGCGCGAATGACATTCCGGGTTCCCTCTACGTTGACCCGCTCCATCTGCTTGCGGCCGGCGGAGCCGATCGAAATCATCCCGGCCAGATGGAAGACAAGGTCGAATCCGCGGAAGGCGCGCACCGTGTCGTACGGGCTGCAAATATCCCCTGTGATGAGCTTGACCGGCTCTCTGCAGATCGCCTCAGCAGAATCCCCCGGAAGGACGAACGCCGTGACGTCATACCCTTTGCGGCAGAGCTCGCGCACCAGAACGCAGCCAATGTGGCCGGTTGCCCCTGTTACAATACATTTCATACGGTCACCATGCGATCCCGGACGTAAGAGGCTGTATTGCACAGCCTTTCTGTCTGGGATCATTCCTTTCTTTTCATTTAAAAGCTGAAGCAGTGTTTTTCCGTCTGTCCCATCGGTGCCGTTTTATCGCTGGACGGCAGAGTATTCTGAGAGCACAAGGGTGAGGGTCACCGTTCTGCCGGTTCTCCCCTTGAAAACTTCGAGTGAAATCGAGTCGCCGGGCTTTTTGCCGTTGAGTGCCTGCGCGATGACGGAACTCGAGCTGGCATCGATGCCGTCCAGCTTGGTGATCACGTCGCCCTGTTCCAGGCCAGCCCTTTCCGCATTTTCGGAGTTGATCTGCGCCACGTAAAAGCCGCTCGGCACCCGGTAATAAGAAGCGACCGATTGGTCGATAAACTGGTAGCTGATTCCAATGATTGGGCGCTCTTTGACGTAACCGTACTGCTTGATGCTTTCGATCACGGGAAGAGCCTCGTTGATCGAAATCGCAAAGCCGAGCCCTTCGTAATCGGTGGCGGAAATCTTGGAGGAGTTGATGCCGATCACCTGGCCGTAGAGGTTGACCAGCGCGCCGCCGGAGTTTCCGGGGTTGATCGCAGCGTCGGTCTGGATGCAGTTGACGGTGTAGCCGTTGCTGGTCTGGATCGAGCGGTTCAGGGCGGAGACGTAGCCGAAGGTCACACTGGAGTTCAGAACCAGGCCGCCCGGGTTGCCGATTGCGGCAACCTGGTCGCCGACCGTCAGCTCGTCCGCATTGCCGAAGGTAGCAGCCGTCAGGTTTTCCGCCTCGATTTTGACTAAGGCGAGGTCGGTCGCCGTATCGCTTCCGATCAGTTCGGCGTCATAGGTCGTACCGTCGTAGAGGACGACCTTGAGGGCGGAAGCGTCTTTTACGACGTGGGCGTTGGTGATGATGTATCCGTCCTGGCTCATGATGATGCCGGAGCCTTCGCTGGCCTCCGTGCTTTGGCCGATCGCGGATCCCTGGTAATTCTGGATACAGACGACCGAAGGCGTGACCTTTGCGGCGACCTCCTGCAAAGTGAGCGCCCCGCCCGAATTATTTTGGGAAACCTGCTGGATGGTGCTGGTCACTCCTCCGGTTCCTTGGCTGGTTCCGGAGCTCTGTGCCGGAACGTTGAGGGTGACCAGCCCCGCGTTGACCATGGCGACGAACCCACCGATCGAACCCGCGGAAACGACAAAACAGGCGGCTGCTCCGGCGATGAGCTTTACATACCAGGGGGTGCCGGATTTGGTCTTCCGTTTTTTCGGCGGCTGGGGAACGGACGGCGGCCCGCCGGCCGCACCGGATTGAAAGCCGCTTGCCGCGTGATACGAGCCATATGGCTGATACTGCCATTCGGGGCCGTTTCCGCTATTTGAAAAGCCGTTGTTGGGGAAGTTTGAATTGCTCCCGCTGTTGTTTCCATACATAGAACTTCTCCTCGCTTTCTTTGATTCTGGCTTTATTATATCCGGAAATTGTGTTGATCTTATGATGCAATTTGTAAAGATCGATGAAATAATAAATAAAAATCCGTTTTTATTTTTTGTCTCGTTTATGAACATGGGCGGCGGGTGCGGTTTTGGGGGCTGTCTCGGTAAATTTGAGATGGATTTTTTCCTTTTAAAAATTTCCGCCTATGATCTTTTCCGGCCGAAAGAGAATTTTGAAGGGCAAAGCTTTTCTCCTGATCGAAGAACGGAACCCCCATTTTAGGCCGTTTGAGAGGACTGGCGCATCGGTCGAGTCCAAAAAAGCCACCTTTTCCTTGCAAAAGATGAAGAGGATCGGTATGATTAGAACCGGAAAAACAAATTAAAATGGAGGGCTTCTCATGGACAAGCAAACCTTTGCAAAATTTATGGCCGAAAAACGAATCGCCGCCGGGCTGACCCAAAAGGAACTGGCTGAGCGCCTTTTCCTTTCCGACTCCACCGTTTCCAAGTGGGAAAGGGGAGTTTCCTATCCGGATATCACCCTGATCTCTCAAATCTGCCGGGAACTCGGGATTACGGAGCGCGAATTTATCACCGCCTCCGATGACTCCGCCGCAAGAGTCGAAAAAAGGCAGGCCCGGAGATACCGGAATCTCATCAAGTCCCTCCAGATTATCCTCTGTTCCGGGTACGGTGCCGCGTTGATTGCCTGCTTCATCTGCAACCTTGCAATTCAGCACACCCTTTCCTGGTTTTTTATCGTGCTGTCTGCCATCCTGCTCGCTTTCAGCATCACGACCCTTCCGGCTTTGTTAAAAAAGCACCGTGTGCTGGCCGCGTTTGGCTCTGCCACTGTGCTGACCTACCTTCTTCTTTTCGTATGCTCCCTCTATACCGGAGGGGATTGGTTTTTCTCATTCGCCCTGCCGATTGCTTCCATCTCGATGGCAATCCCGTGGTCTGTTATGGCGCTTCTGAAATACGCCCGGCTCTGCTGGCAGCTGAAAACGGGGCTGATCGTCCTGATTATGGGGCTTTTTACCGCTTTTGTCAACCCGATTATCGATGCTCTTTTGGGGAATGAGCTCACCTCTTACCTTTGGTATCTCGATCTCACGGTATGGAAGGGGCCGAATTTGGCCAATAAAATTGTTTTTTATGTCCTGACCCTGGCAGGTCTGGCTGCCACTGTCATAGGCTGTGTGGCGGAGGTGCGCAGAAGGTTGTCCGCAAACCGGGCCGGGTGAGGAAAACGGCGGCAGTGGATGGCATTCTTTCGGAAAGCCTGAAATATCAGCGGAGGCCGATCCCTGAAAAGGCGCCGGCCTCTGTGCTGTTTGAACGGGACGTCGTCCGGCAGGTTCACGGCGTCTGCTTTCGAATTTACCGGAAGTTTTATCGGGATTTACCGAACTCCTAGATACTCCTCCAGGGTGATCCCGCGGCTCATGATGGTTTCGGCGTGCTCCTTTCCGACAAAGCGGTAATGCCAAGGCTCGTAAACGATTCCGGTAATCTCGGTTTTGTCTTTTGGGTAACGCTCAATAAAGCCGTATTCGGCGCAGTGGGCATGAAGCCATTCGTACGCCGGGGTTTCGGCGAAGTCGTCCGTGATCCCGCCCGTCCATTCAGAACACATAATGTCCGCGGCGAGACCGGTCTGATGCTCGCTTGTTCCGGGAACCGCCACGTTGGCGGCCGTTTCCTGAACCGCTTCCTCTTCGGTCATCCCCTGGCTTTTCAGCTGCTTGACGTTGGTGTCAAACAATTTCTGCTGGTATTCATAGGTGCGGTAGGTAGAGAGAACCCAGAGGTTGATCCCGTCCTTTTTTGCCGCATCGATCATTTCCTTCATGTAAGGCGCAACCCGTTCGTCCATTTCGTAGCTGCCCTGCACCTGCGCTAACACCGGATGGCAGTCGTCCGGGACGCTGTGGTTAGGATTGACCAGAAGCAGGTTCCAGTCGGTTGGGTCAATCGTCGACGTAGAAATCACCTCGTTTGATGAAGCGGAATTTTGGTTCCCCCGATTCTGCTGGAGTAGGATCGACGCTCCGGAGGAGAGCCTTTCCGCGAAGCTTTCGCCGGGAACTTCCGCCCCTGAACCGATTAGGTTCACAGACAGGGCAAAGCTCGACAGCGACAGGGAAACAACCACCCCTGTAAACAATATTATTTTTGCGAATCGTTTCATATGAATCCTCCCGGCAATTATTGATATGATTTTTTAAAAGCGGATCGGTTTAAATAATAGTTGGACAACCTTATTATTTGTCAAAACCGGCGAATTAATTGCCGGAAACTGTCACTGCCAAAAAATAATATTTGTGTTTTGAGCCGTTGAACTGTCAAAACTTCTCGACTGTTGTCTTTGACGGTTAGAAAAATAAAAAACAAATGGAAATAATTGTATTTTTCAAATGAGTATGATACAATATGTAGAACGGAATTTTAATAAAAACACAACATAAGGGAGATTGTTCATGGAGATCACGAAAAACGCAGAGCTGGTGCTCAGCCGCAGGTATCTTGCCAAAGACGAGGAAGGAAACTCGGTCGAAACAGTTGACGGGCTGTTTCGCCGGGTGGCTTCCGCAATCGCAGAAGCGGACGCTCATTTTGACAGCCAGGCGGACACCGCCGCTGTGGCGGAGGAATTTTTAAAGGCCATGACCCGTTTGGAATTCCTTCCGAATTCGCCGACCCTGATGAACGCGGGCCGCCCCCTGGGACAGCTTTCCGCCTGCTTCGTCCTTCCGGTAGAGGACAGCATGGAGGGGATTTTCGAAGCGATCAAGCAGGCGGCGCTGATCCATAAATCGGGCGGCGGGACCGGATTTTCCTTCTCCCGCCTCCGTCCGGCTGGCGCGACGGTCAATTCGACCGGCGGCGTCGCCAGCGGGCCGATCAGCTTTATGAAGGTTTTCAACATGGCGACCGAGGCAGTCAAGCAGGGGGGAACTCGCCGGGGCGCCAATATGGGGATTCTGCGGGTGGATCATCCTGACATTCTTTCCTTTATCGACTGTAAAAAGGACAACGCCGACATCACCAACTTTAACATTTCGGTTGGATTGACCGAACAGTTTATGCAGGCGGTGGAAAAGGGGGAAGAATACGATCTGATTGATCCATCGACCAAGGAAGCGGTGCGCCGCCTTAGCGCCAAAGAGGTCTATGAAAAGATCGTGGAGAATGCCTGGCGGAATGGTGAACCGGGGATCATCTTCCTCGACCGGCTCAACCGCGACAATGTGGTGCCGGAAATCGCGGAGATCGAGAGCACCAATCCCTGCGGCGAACAGCCCCTCCTCCCTTATGAGTCCTGCAACCTCGGTTCGGTCAACCTGGTCGCCATGCTGGAGGAACGTGCGGACGGAACCTATGCGCTGTGCTATGACAGGCTGGAAAGGACGGTGCGGACGGCGGTTCATTTCCTCGACAATGTGATCGAGGTCAACCGTTATCCGATCGAAAAAATCGATGAGACGACTAAGCAGCTCCGTAAGATCGGCCTGGGTGTGATGGGGTTTGCGGACATGCTCCTTCGCCTGGGGATCCCCTACAACTCCGAGGAAGGGGTTGCGCTGGGGGAGAAGGTGATGGCGTTTATCAACAAAATCGGCTGGGAGGAGAACCGGAAGCTCGCAAAGGCGCGCGGAACTTTTCCGCTTTTCACCCAGAGCATCCTGAAAGACGGGACTCCCGTCCGCAACGCTACTGTCACTACCATTGCGCCGACTGGGACGCTGTCGATCATCGCGGGGGTCAGTTCAGGCGTCGAGCCGGTTTTTGCCTTTGCTTTTATCCGCAATGTCATGGACAACACCGAAATGGTCGAGGTCAATCCCATTCTGCGGGATACGCTGGAGAAACGGGGGTTGTATTCTGAGGAGCTGATGCGGAAGATCGCCTCTGAAGGAACCCTTGCCCACATCCCGGAGATTCCGGAGGAGATCCGCCGGGTTTTCGTCTGCTCGCATGACGTCAGCCCCGAATATCACGTCAAGATGCAGGCCGCTTTCCAGCGCCACACCGACAATGCGGTTTCCAAAACGGTGAATTTTGTCAAAGAGGCTTCTGTAGACGATGTACGCGAGGTGTACGACCTGGCCTACCGGCTGGGCTGTAAGGGCGTCACCATCTACCGGGACGGTTCCCGGGACAGCCAGGTGCTTAATATTGGAAAGGTGAAGCGGGGAGAGGACAAAAACGGTGTGCAGGAGAAAACAGAATTTCCGGCCAATATCACACCCCGCCCCCGCCCGGATGTGACCAGCGGGTTTACCGAGCGGGTCAAAATCGGCTGCGGAAACCTCTATGTGACGGTGAATTACGATGAAAACGGGATCTGTGAGGTCTTTACCAGCACCGGAAAGGCCGGCGGATGCCCGTCCCAGTCGGAGGCGACGGCGCGGCTTGCCTCCATCGCCCTGCGCTCCGGCATTTCCGTGGAGGAAATCCTGAACCAGCTCAAGGGGATCCGCTGCCCTTCTACGGTGCGGCAGCCGGGGATGAAGTGCACCTCCTGCCCGGATGGGATTGCCAAGGTGATCAAAAAGGTGGACGACCTGATCCGGTCGGGCGGTTCCCATGCGATGCCGCCGGTTCTTCCGAATGCTTCGGCGGAGAGCGGCGGCCAGCCGCGCGGCAGTGCGGACAAAGCCTTCCGGTTGTGCCCGGAGTGCGGTTTCGAGGTAGAACACGAAGGCGGATGCGTCGTCTGCCGGAACTGCGGCTACAGCAAATGCAGTTGATCTAAAAATTAAAATTATATGAATACGCTGACTTTTCCGCTCGAATGTGTTATAATAACCCCACCCGCAGACACAATCAAGGATTGCTGGCGGGTACCCGGGAACATTGTTTTTCGCTGGCGCTCAAAATAATAACCCCACCCGCAGACACAATCAAAGATTGCTGGCGGGTACCCGGGAACATTGTAACGTTTTGTGGAAGTGCATTTCGCGCTTTTTTGTGTTATAATAAAAACAATTATTATTACTGAGAGAGGAAAAGCTATGACGCTGGAAAAATCATGCGGCGCGCTGGTGTTCCGCCGGTTCCATGGCAATACCGAGCTGCTGCTCATCAAGCACGCCAACGGGGGGCATTGGTCGTTCCCCAAAGGGCATGTGGAGTCGGGCGAGACGGAGGAAGAAACCGCGCTGCGGGAAATCAAGGAGGAAACGGGGATCGACGTGATTATCGACCCGAGCTTCCGGGAGGTCATCTCCTATTCGCCGAAAAAGGACACCCAGAAGGATGTCATCTATTTCATCGCGCGGGCGCAGAACTACGACTATACCCCGCAGGAGGAAGAAATCTCCCAGATCAAGTGGGTGGAGATCAACCGTGCGCACACGATCCTCACCTATGACAACGACAAACAGCTTGTAAACAAAGCAAAGCAGATCATACGCGGTTGAGAAAAACGGGCCGTCCACATTTTGGGCGGCCTGTATTTTTTATGCGGTTTTGCCCATACTTTCAGGGAAAGGATGGGGAAAAATGGGAAGACAAAGATACATCAATGTAAAGGCATTCTTTTTGGCATTCCTCCTCTCGATGGCGGTGCTTGGGGTGATCAGCACAGGGATTATGGCGTTTATCGGCCTGCTTTCGCCTTCCGAATCTTTGCCCCAGTCGGTGGCGGGGGAGCCGGAATACCAGCCGGTGGAAGGGGATCGCCTCACCCTTCTCGTCATGTGCTGCAAGGATGACACCCAGCCGCCCGACCGGTACACCCTTCTCCGCTTTTTTCCGGAGGAGCGGGTGATCCGGGTTGTGCCGATCCCGCCGGAGCTGGAGGCCACGGTCAACATCGAAACGGGGACACTTCCGCAGCTTTACGAATACGGTGGCGTTCAGACGGTTTGCAGCGGTGTGGAGAACGCCTTCTTTATCCAAGTCGACCGCTATCTGAAATGCAATGAAAAGGCGCTGTCCGGTTTGATCGATCAAGTCGGAGGAATCGAATACCAAGTCGAGCAAACGGTAGAGTACCAAGCAGAGGAGACGGGGGAGACCGTCCGGCTGGTGGAAGGGCTTCAGCTGCTGGGCGGCAGGAAGGCGCTCGAGTATTTAGCAAGCCCTCTGGTTTCAGAACTCCCCGAAAGCGCCAAACTGGAAAAGCAGGCGGTGTTTTTAAAGGCGGGCTTAGAGCAGCGCTTTTCCGAGGGGATTCTCGCCCGCACCGATAAATTATTCAGCCTTCTGAGCAATACGATGCAGACCAATCTGACCAATTACGACTATGTTACCCGGAAGGAAGCCATCCGGTTTCTGGCACGGATCGACGAAGAAAAGGTGGCTTTCCGCCAGATCGAGGGCAGCTACCGGGAGGAGCGGGATGGAAAGCGGTTTACCCCATCTGCAGACGGAAAGGCTATGATGCAGGAATGGTTTGAAAAAGCGGAGGAATAGGGAAAACTATTCGTATATTTTTTAAAAAAATAACTATTTGCAAAAAAACGATCTGCCATTCTGGATGGCAGATCGTTTTCTGATGAAGGACGCCGCAGCCTTATTGAATGATGAGCGGAAAACGCAGAATCACCTTAAACAGGTCGCCGTCGATGGCGAGCTCCATCCGGCCTTTTTGGAGTTCGGTCAGGCTTCTGGCAATCGAGAGGCCAAGCCCGTTTCCGTCTGTGCTGCGGGAGGCATCGCCGCGGACAAAGCGCTCGATCAGTTCGTCCGGGGAGAGGTTGAGCGCCGCCCGTGAGATGTTTTTAAAGGTGATGACTGCCTCCCCTTTCACTCCTTCCAGCGTCAGATAGACGCGGGTGCCGTTCTGCGCATATTTGCAGATGTTGCCCATTAGGTTGTCGAACACCCTCCAGAGCCGGCGGCCGTCCGCCAGAATCTGAACCGGGAGCTCCGGTTGAACCGTCACCAGTTCGAGCCCTGCGTCCCGAAGCCTCTGTTCATATTCTCCGGCTGCCTGTGTCAAAAGGACGCCGATTTCACAGGGGGCGAGCGTCACCTCCAGGTTTCCGGTGGAGGCTTTGGAGGCTTCGACCAGGTCGTCGATGAGCCGTTTCAGCCGTTCCGACTGCCGGAGCAGCACCTTCGAGTATTCCGTGATGGTTTGGTTGTCGCTCGGCTCTTTGGAGATCAGGTCGGCGTAATTGATGATAGAGGTCAGCGGCGTTTTGATATCATGCGATACGTTGGTAATCAGCTCGGTTTTCATCCGTTCGCTCTTCATCCGCTGCTCTACGGCGCGGGCCATTCCTTCGCTGATGTTGTTGAGGTTTTCGCCGTGGAGCTTGAAATCCCAGAACATCCGGCGGGTATCGACCTGATAGGTCAAGTCGCCGTTTGCCAGCGCCTCGCCCCCCTTTTGCAGCTTCCGCAGGAGCAGCGCGCTGTAAAGGATAACTGGCGCTAAAAGCAATTTTTCCAGGATCAGGAAGAAAAACAGCCGTTCCGGGTAATTTGCATTACAGAAAAAGACGAGGAGGTCTAACAGCAGGACGCCGCCGATGGACAAAGAGGTTTTCCAGACGAGCGGGATGCTGCGAAACAGCCAGCCGAGGAGCTTACAGAATTTCCAGACGACGGTGTTTTTGAAAAGTGTTTTCTGCTTCACCCGGGCGGCGATGCTCATACTTAGGCCGATGAAAGCACTGATGATGGTGAGGCAGGCAGCTACACCCACGGTCGACGAAACCAGCATATTGGAAGAATAAAAACTTCTGGTTACCGGCCCTAGGATGACAATCCCGGTTACGGTGCACAAGATCAACAGGTCGGTCGGCACCCGGTTGAGCGGGCCGGGGTGGAGCTCTGAGGAACCGGGCCTTCTGGCTGCGGCACAGAGGAGAGTGGTAAAACTCGTGACTGTGAGCAGCATCGCGATGACGGCGATGGGATAAACGGCATAGCGCATCGAATAG
>JAAWBP010000036.1 GCA_022792755.1 Oscillospiraceae bacterium
CGTCAAGAAATACGCGACTTGGCAATTCTCGTTTCAGCTGCTGGCATACCGTTGTTTTTCCAACACCCATAGTGCCGCCAATCATATATAGAGCTTTCATTATTTACACCTGCAAATTTCATTCTGTAGTTGTGTTCATTTTATCGAGGGCATTGTCTGAACATCAACATTTTTCCCGATAGGCTTTGCGCCGTCTTATTCCGTTTTGGTTCAGTATGTGGGTGAGAGCAACAAACGGGAATTTTTCCCTTTGTTCATTGCTTTCATTTGCGACGATACCGCATAAAAATCTTCTCGTTAAACCCTTTTTGCTTGCCGTGTTTTTCAGTGATACGCTTAAATTCCTCAAACCCAATCTTCGTATAGCACCTGATGGCACTACTGTTTACATCCGTCACATCAAGTACAAAATCCTGATAATCGGCAATCAGCATACTTTCCTGAAGGAGCGCTGTGGCAACACCTTGCTTGCGGTATGTTTTTCGCACCGCCACAAATTCTATGTATCCAGTTGTGGCAGGATAAGCAAGCTGTCCTTCAAATTCCTCTTTCAAAACAAAGGCACCAAGCATCCCTTTGAAAAAACCAAAGCTCTTTTTTAGAGATGGCTTATCTACTCTCGCCGCTCTGCCGGTGCAATCTGAAATTGCCAACACTCCAGCAATCTCACCCTCTACATCTGCCACATAAAACCTATCTATATTCAGTCCCGCAACAATGGCGTTTGCCACCTTTTGCGTGTCTTTACATAATACAGAAAAATCCTTTTCAAAGCCCTCTGCAATACATATGGCAACGCTGTTGCGGTCTGTTTCGATTGCTTTCCTTATGTGTATCATGTTTGTAAGTCCTTTCTGTTGTTTTAACTATGTACCAAATTTCGATTTGTCGTTATATTCATTATAAAGCAACACCCGCCCAAAAGCAGCTTCTTTCCGGCGGGTGTTGGTTTTTATAAGTCACCCTATGGGGCACCGGGCATAGTCATTTATAGTTCACGGCAATCGCTGACAGTCATTCACAGAATTATCGTGCATTTTGCGGCGTAAGTTTGGCGTAAATTGGCGTAACTTATGGTGTAAATACCCTCTGTTTCGTTCTGTCAGGGACTGTATAGAGAAATACAGAGACTTATTCAATCCAAAGGCTTCATCGTCGGGAAAAGCAAGACATCGCGGATCGATGCGCTATCGGTCAAAAGCATCACCAGCCGGTCGAGGCCAAAGCCGAGCCCGCCCGTCGGCGGCATCCCATACTCCAATGCAGTGATAAAATCTTCGTCGACCTCCGCGTTCGCTCCCTGCGCACGCTTGGCCTCGACCTGCTTGACAAAGCGCGCTTTCTGGTCGATCGGATCGTTGAGCTCCGAAAAGGCGTTGCCCATCTCCCGGTTGTAGATGAAATATTCGAACCGTTCGGTAAACGCGGGATCAGAAGGCTTCCGCTTAGCGAGCGGAGAGTTTTCCACCGGATAATCGTAAATAATCGTCGGCTGGATCAGCTTGTCCTCGACAAACGCTTCAAAAAAGGCGATCAGGACATGCCCCTTGGTAGCGGAAGCGCCTTCCTCCACCTCAACGCCGCGCTCCTTCGCACAGGCACGCGCCGCCTCATCGTCCACCCAATCGGCGTAATCCACCCCCGCGTACTGTTTTACCGCTTCCACCATCGTCATTCTCGCCCAGGGAGAAACCATATCGATTTCCGTCCCCTGATAAGTGATGACGCCGGAACCGCAGACATGGAGGGTAATCGTCCGGTACATATCCTCGATCAAATCCATCATACCGAAATAATCTGTATACGCTTGGTACATTTCAATCGAAGTAAACTCAGGGTTGTGAGAAGTATCCATCCCCTCGTTGCGGAAAATACGCCCCACTTCATAAACCCGGTCAAAGCCACCGACGATCAGCCGCTTTAAGTAGAGCTCCGTCTCGATCCGGAGGTACATGTCGAGATCCAAAGCGTTGTGATGGGTGACAAAGGGACGGGCTGCCGCGCCGATTTCCAGGGTGTGGAGGACTGGGGTATCCACCTCCAGATATCCCTTCCCGTCGAGATAGGTGCGGATTTCCCGCAGAATCTGGCTTCGCTTATAGAACGTATCCCGCACTTCCGGGTTGACGATCAAATCCACATAGCGCTGGCGGTACCGCATATCGGTATCGGTCAGGCCGTGAAATTTTTCGGGAAGGGGAAGGAGCGACTTGGAAAGGAGGACGATGTCGGTTGCATGGACAGAGATTTCTCCTGTTTTGGTTTTAAAGACCGTCCCTTTCAGCCCTATGATATCCCCGATGTCCCATTTTTTGAAAGCGTTGTAGCTTTCTTCCCCCACGTCGTCCAGCCGGACATAGGACTGCATCCGGTCGGTATTGTCGCGGATATCGACAAAGCTTGCCTTCCCCATCTTCCGGCGGGTCATGATCCTGCCCGCCAGGGAAACCGGTTTGCCTTCCAACTCTTCAAAACGATCCCGGATTTCCTTTGCAGTATGGGTCACATCATAAGACGTAATTTCATAAGGGTTTTTTCCCGCGCTCTGCAATTCCGCGAGCTTTTCCCGGCGGACCCGCCGCTGCTCGTGCAGTTCCTCCTGTAAAGCCACTTCGCTGTTCTGATCACTCATTTATTTGAACCTCCCTTGTTTTTGTCTAACCGTCTGGCATTTTTGCAGCCAATACATAAACAAAGGGCTTGCGCCCTTTGTACGAAAACCTATTTCATGATCTCTAAAATTTCAAACCGAACCATACCAGACGGCGTTTCCGCCTCGACAGTCTCCCCCGTATGATGCCCGAGCAGCGCTTTTCCCACCGGGGATTCATCCGAAATCTTGCCGTTCATCGGATCAGCCTCCGTCGAACCGACCAGGTGGTACTCCATGGTCTCGTCGAATTCAACGTCGCGGATCTTCACTTTGGAGCCGAGGTTGACGACATCCGTACCCAGATCGTCGGCCTCCAGCACCTTGACGTTTTTGAGGATCGCCTCCACCTGGACGATCCTGGCCTCGACCATGGCCTGCTCATTTTTCGCTTCGTCGTATTCGCTGTTTTCAGAAAGGTCGCCGAAAGAAAGCGCCACCTTGATTTTCTCTGCAACTTCCTTCCGCTTTATCGTTTTGAGCTCTTCAAGCTCTTCTTCCAGACGTTTTAAACCATCCTCAGTCAGCACAACCTGTTTTGCAGACATGTAAAATTCCTCCTCAGAAACAAAAGCCTCCGGGAAGGAAGCTTCTGCCGCATTTACAATGTACCTATTATATTAAATCTAATCCTCAGTGTCAAGCGAGAATCTTTCTTCCAGAATATTTTGCAGCGTGATTTCCCGATTATCCCAGATGCATTTTTCGGGCACAAAATTTTTAAGCTCACGGTGAGCTTCGATCCCATACAGCACGGCGGCAAGGAGCAGCGGATCGACGCCGTCCGGAAGCGATAGGCCGAAAGACGACAAATCGGCGCCCGAGAAACCGCTCACTGTCTCTGTCCCTTTGAATTGATCCGGCTCCAGTGTAAAGACCGGAACGGAAAGCGCCCCCGAAAAATCAGCGCCGAAGCCTTTCGGCGAAACGATCATCAGGTTGTCGTTGGGGTGGTCTAACACATCGGTGATCTGCATCACAGCGCCAAATTCCTCCCGGAGCTGTTCCGAAAGATGTTCGTAGCTTTCCCTGTGAAGGGTTACCACCTTGAGCAAGGCACAGTGCTTTGCCATGGCCCGGGCAAGATCGTGGTAAACGCCGCGCAGGTCGATCACCGTCGCAGAGCGCTTCTGAATCGGAACCGGCGTAGATTTCAGCAAAAATTCCACCGCGTTTTTTAAAAACGCATAACTGATCTCAGCGGGATCCGGCAGAGTAATTCCGCAGCCGTTGGGAAGTTGGATATCACCGCACAAAATCGCCTGAGAGGAAGCGGCACCCAGCTCTGACACCAGCTTTTTCCAGTTTACCCTTCGGCGCTTTAAGGAGACAACGCGGTAGGAGCCGCCCTTGTACGGTATTGTTTTTATTCCATATCCCTTTCGCAGCAGCCCGCCTTTTTGGTAAGCCTGCTCTTTTCCCGTTATCACTGCAAACATAAAAACAACCACCCTTTTCATATACTTCACGCCGCAGCGCAGTTATCAAAGTATATGAAAAGGATGGAAAAGAAATACGGTTTTTACTATTTAGAGGTGTCCAGGACTTCGACCGCTTTGGCGAGCTGTGTATCGTCAGCCTGCGCGAGCGTCCCGTGGGACAAGCTTTTTTCCGCATCGGCGGAAAGAGTCACCTCGTAATCCGGCTTGATCCCAACTTCATTAAAGTTGGCGCTGACGGCAGGATTGAAATAAGCGCTGCTCAGAACAATGCCGCTGCCGTCCTTGAGCTGGTAGGACTGTTGCATGACACCCTGGCCGAAGGTGTTGGCACCGACCAGCTTCGACTTTCCGTAATCGCTCACATTCGCCGCAAAAAGCTCTGCCGCATATTGCGTTTTTCCGTTGACCAGCGTCACCATCGGGAGGTTTGTTTCATTGCTGTCTGAACGTTTCAGCAGCTCTGTCGTCCCATCCTTGTAGGTCGCGGACAAGAGATCCCCCGCTGGAAGGAGCAGATCCAGCATCTCGCAAGCACTCATCAAATCCCCGCCCGCCGTGTTGCGCAGGTCAAAGATGATCCCAGTGGCTTCAGACTGCGTGATTTCATTCAGCACCGAACGGAATTGCTTGACCGCAGCAGCCGAAAAGGCCGAAATTTTGACATAAGCGTTCCCATCTTCGCGCATTTCAAGCGACACGACCGGCATTTCAAAGACCTTATAAAGGATCTGGCAGCTGCTGTCCACGCTGTCGCGGCGGTAAGTAATCTGCACCCTCGTTCCAGGCTCACCCATCAGCTGTTCAAGAGATTCCGTATACCCGGCCGTCCGGATATCCTGCTCGTTCACCGCGACGATCAAGTCGCCGTCCTTCAGCTCCGCTGCGGCCGCCGGAGAATTGTCATATACGGTATTCAAACGGATATAGCCGCTTTCATCCCGCGACATTTCCGCACCGATCCCCACCAGCCTGCCGTTTTCAATCGCCTGGAGGCGGCTGAACGTCTCTGCGTCATAATAAGCGGCATAAGGGTCGTTCGACCCCTTCATCAACCCGCTCGAGAGCTCATTGAGCAGCGACTGCTCGTCCAATTCCCCAATGTAATTCTGACGGATCAGATGGTCTATTTCAGAAACTTTTTTATAAAGCTCTTCCCGTTCCTTTACGTTATAGACCTTATCGTTGAAGATGTTCATCGAAAAAATCATGGTAACAGTAAAGGTAATTGCCGCAACCACCGCCATAAAACTGATCGCCGCACCCAGAGAAATCTTTTTATTCATCCGCCGCCTCCCAATTCATTGTTGTCCATTCTCTATCATCCAGTCGCCATCACATAGTTGAGCGGATTTTCCACTACGCCGTTGACACGCACCTCAAAATGGCAATGTACGCCATAAGCTTGTCCTGTTTGTCCTGCAAGCGCAACGGTCTGCCCTTGCTGCACCTGCTGCCCATAAGAAACCTGCAGGCTGGTATTATGTGCGTAAACGGTGGAATAACCCCCGCCGTGATCAATAATGACAATATTGCCATAGGAGCTGCTGAAATTCGCGCGGATAACCGTTCCGCTTTTTGCAGCGCGGATCGGCGTATTATATGGGCAGGGAATGTCAATCCCCTTATGGAACTCCCGGACGCCGTTGAGAATCCGGTACCCATACCCGCTGGAGATGCGGGTGCGCCCCGCCACCGGCCAGAGCCACCCGCCGGGGGAAAGCTGGCCCGTGCTTTGATGGGTCCGAATATACTCTTTAATCTCGGCATCCGCCGCTTCTAAGTCCTGCACAATTTCGGCATAGCTCTTCTTAGCCTTGGCTTCCAGCAGCTTAAGCTGCTCGAGTTCTTCATTCGACTCAGCTCTCGCCTGGTCGAGCTGGCTCTGCTTTGAGATCAGCGACTGGCGGTCGGCCTCCACCTGCTTGCGGGATTCTTCGATCGCCGCCTTATCCTCTTCGATCTGCCTTTTCTGGGCGCTCAGCTCCTCGATCAGCCGGTCGTCGTGGTCGGCGATCCGCTGGATCGTTTCAGCGGCCGACAGAAACTCCGCAAAGGTGGAACTGCCGAAAAGGACGCTCAAGACAGTCGCATCATTTGACATATACATGGCCCGCAGCCGCTTTTTAAAGAGGTCGAAATTCTCGTCAATGTTTTTCTGCGCCTGTTCGATCTCGGTTTCCTTTTGAGAAATCTGGTCGTTGAGGGTGCTGATCCGCTGGTTCAATGTCGAAATCTGGCTTTCGACATTGTTGATCTGATAACTCAGCTGGTTTTGATATGCTTCTTGATTTTTAACGTCTTTTTTTGCCTGATTTAACTCATTGGCAATTTGTTTCTCCTGGTTTTTAAGATCGTTGAGCTTGTTCTCAAGATCGGCTAAAGTTGTGGCCTCCGCCTTAAAAGGAGGCGCCGAAACAACTCCTACAGTCAGTACGGTGCAAAAAAGCAAAACCGCAATCGCTTTTGTCCACGTTTTCCTCTTCGTCACTGCAATCCCCCTCTATCAAACCTTGAGATGATTCCGAACGCTGAAGGTACAGCCAATCGTACCGACGACAACGCCTGCCCCCAGAAAACTTCCGAACAGCGGCCACATGACTTCGTCAAACAAAATCAGGCTGCCCAGCAACTGGCCGAGCCAGGTGGAAGCGTGGTCGCTGACATAACCAAACAATAAAGTATAACCGCCCCAGGTCAGCAAAAACGCCAGTACCGCGGCAATCGCGCCGATCAAAACGCCCTCTACAAAGAAGGGAACCCGGATAAAGTTGTTGGTGGCCCCCACATACTTCATGATGTTGATTTCCCTGCGGCGGCTGAACACCGTCGCACGGATAGTATTTGCAATGATCACCAGGGAAACCACACAGAGAACCGCTACCAGCACCACGCTGAACACATTGATCATATCCTTGATATTCGTCATGGTGTCCGCAACGTCGGTCGGCGCATTGATCTTTTCTTTGATCGGGTTCTCCTGGAGTTCCGCGACGATCACCGAAGTCTGGGAGATATCCGAAACCTTGAACCGGAAGGAAGCCGCACAGGGATTATCCTCCCCCTCAAGCCCCTCCAAAATGACAGCGTCCTCTCCCATCGTCACCTTGAACTCTTCCAGCGCCTGTTCCTTATTGATATAAATCACGTCGAACAAGCGCTCATCCTGTTTGAGCGACGCGAGATTTTGGCTGATCTGCTCCTCGGTCGCATCATCCTTGATGAAAAAGACAACTTCATTCTGGTCGCCGATATAATCGATCATATTGTTGATATTCGCCGTAATCAGCCAGGAAAAGCCGATCAGAAGCAAACAGGTCGTCAAAACCCCGATCGAGGCAAGCGACATCAGGCGGTTCAGCCATACATTGGTTGCCCCTTCTTTAACGAGATATTTGAAGCTGTTGGCTCTCATGGCTTCCTCCTACATAATTATCAA
>JAAWBP010000037.1 GCA_022792755.1 Oscillospiraceae bacterium
GCTCACAGCTTTATCGGCCGGAAGATGCAGCCCCTGCTTGTCAGCCTCTCCCCCGGCGATCCGCCGCAGGAGCTGATTTCCCATTCGGGGCAGGAATTCAACTATGTCCTGTCTGGGAAGGTATGCGTCAGCATAAGCGGCCACGATCATATCCTCTGTGAAGGCGACTGCATCTATTTCAATCCGCAGCTCCCCCATGGACAGCACGCGGTAGACGGCCCCGCTTCGTTCCTGACCGTCATTGAAGAATAAAAGGGGGTTATCACTGTGGATTACTTAATCAATAAATACTGTCCCAAAACAAAATTTGAAAGCTACGAGGATTTGTGCGCGAATTTCACAATCCAGGTGCCGGAGCATTTCAACTTCGGTTACGACGTCGTCGACGAATGGGCCAGAGTGGAGCCTGAAAAACTGGCGCTTCTCTGGACCGATGACAGCGCGCAGATGAAGTCTTACAGCTTTTCCGACGTCAGCCGGATCAGCAACCAGGCGGCAAACTTTTTTAAAGCGCACGGGATCGGCAAAGGCGATGTCGTCATGCTGATCCTCAAGCAGCGGCCGGAGGTTTGGTTTTCCATCGTCGGGCTCTGCAAGCTGGGGGCAGTCTGCATCCCGGCCACCTACCAGCTGACCCCTAAGGATATCTCTTACCGCTGCAATGCGGCGGAAGTCAAGATGATCGTCAGCGTGTCGGACGAAGAGATCGTGGGGCATATCAAAAACGCGCTGCCGGACTGCAACCACCGTCCCATCATCGCCACCCTCGGCGACGAATCCTACCTGGAAGACGGGTTCCTCGACTATAAAAAAGAGCTTTATGCCCAGCCCGCCGAATGGGAGCGCCCCACCGGGAAAGACGCCGTCTGCAACGACGACCGGATGCTCATCTATTTCTCTTCCGGTACCACCGGAATGCCCAAAATGGTCTGGCACGACTTCTCTTTCCCCTTGGGGCATATCACCACCGCGCGGTTTTGGCAGAAGGTGCAGGAGAACACGGTTCACCTGACACAGACCGATTCGGGCTGGGCCAAATTTGCCTGGGGGAAGATTTACGGGCAGTGGATCTGTGGGGCAGCCGTCGGCGCCTACGACACGGAAAAGTTCCATCCCCATGAGATGCTGGAGGCCATCCTCCGCCTGCGCCCGACCACCTTCTGCGCGCCTGCGACCATCTACCGCTTCTTGATTAAAGAAGACCTTTCCGGCTACGACCTGAGCTTTATCAAACACGCCGGCGTCGCGGGTGAGCCTTTAAATCCAGAGGTGTACTACAAGATAAAAGAGCTGACCGGATTGGCATTGTATGAAGGGTTTGGGCAGTCCGAAACCCCGGTCATGCTGGCAAACTTTGAGTTCTTCCCCGTCCGGCCCGGTTCGATGGGAAAGCCGAACCCGATTTTCGACATCGACCTGATCGACGAAAACGGCTGTTCGGTCGAGGACGGTTCCGTCGGTTCCATCGCAATCCGGAATGTGGGAACGCACGGCCCTGTCGGGCTGTTCCGCGGCTACTACAAAGATGAGGAAGCAACCCTGCGCAGCTGGCACGACGGCGTATACAACACCGGGGACATGGCCTGGCGGGATGCCGACGGATACTATTGGTTTGTCGGCCGCAACGACGACGTCATCAAATGCTCCGGCTACCGCATCGGCCCCTTTGAGGTGGAGAGCGCCTTGCTCGAACACCCCAGTGTGCTGGAATGCGCGATCACCGCAGCACCCGACCCGGTTCGTGGGCAGGTCGTCAAGGCGACCATTGTGCTGGCCCGCGGCTATACGGCCAGCAAGGAATTGATCCGGGAGCTGCAGGATCACGTCAAACGCGTCACCGCTCCCTATAAATACCCGCGGATCGTCGAATTCGTGGACGAGCTTCCCAAAACCGTCAGCGGAAAGATCCAGCGGAATCTCATCCGGAAAGCCGACGAGGATCGGAAATAAAAGCCCGCTTCTCCTTGCCGCGCTGCCAAGTTCCAAGGCGGCATCCTTTTGAAACTCCATATTTAAGGCGGGAGATGAACTCCCCCGCTGGAAGACCGAGGATATTGCATTGAAAGCCCTCTGCCGTTTTAAAACGGCAGAGGGCTTTTTCACTTCGATCTCTCCTTTAAAAATTGTTCTACATTTGCCGAAAAACGATCCAATTCCTTTTCGGAAGGCTGCCTTCCCGCATAGCGCACCCGCTCATAAAGAGCGCCGTTTTCCGAAAACGGTTTCGCTCCAACCTTTTTCTCCGCCTCCCTGACCGTATCGGCGGGGGTGAACTCGACTCCTTGAAGGCCGGCATAATCCCTGGCGAGGGTGTAGCCGGCGCGCACCTTTTGGATTGGATCGGAAAGCTTTCTCCACTCCCTTGTTCTCTTTTTGAACCGCCTGCCGTCATTCGACGCCGCAGTACTTTCCTCCGCAGATTCGGGGAGATCCTCCACAAAATCCGTATAAAACGCCGATGCACCTTCTGCACGTTCCTGTTTTGACTGGGGGGAAATCCAACGGAGCAACGCTCGAAAAACCCGTTTCGGAATGCCCGCTATCCGCTTTAGCAGGCGGCGGCCGGGAGGCGAAACCAAAAACACAACCGCGCCCACGAGGAAGAGGAGCAGGATCAGGTCGTAATAGGGGTTCCCCTTCGCCTGAAAGATCGACTCCCCAGGGGGAGGCCCTGCCACATCCTCTCCTTCGCCGCCGGAGACAGGAGGCCCAATCGACAAAAGCTTTGTCAGCCACACAATCACCAAAAGCACCGCGGTAAGAAGGGCGTTTCCCAGCCATTCCACAAGCCCGGCGAGCTGGCTGCGGAATAGAAAGCCGACCAGCAGCAGCGCGATCACCCCGCTGACGATAAAGGCGTTGTACCTCCGGATTTTCTGCGGAAGCGACGCTTTGCTGTGCTTCATCGAATCCATCGTCCGGTCGAGGTTCGCCTGGTTGATCAAAAAGCCCATGCTCACCGTATACAGGGCGAAAACGGCGAGCAGCGGCTCCGTCCGGCAGATAAACTCCAGGCCGAAAACGGAGCGGAGCAGGGAGAGGAAGGCCAAAAAGGCCAGATAAATAAAGCCCGAAATCAGATATTCTAAGAGGGACACGAGCCCTGTGTAGCCCTGATCCGCTGCGCGGAAAACCCGGATCCAGCAGAAAAACAGGACGAGGCCGGTAAAGATTCCATTCAACCAGCCGTAAATCAGACAGGCTATCGCCAAAAGGAAGACGAAACTGGTAACATAGGCTAAGAGGGTCATCGAGGTAATCACGTCGAACCGGGCCTGCCTGACCTGCCCGAGCACCTCGCGGTCAAACTCCGGAAGTTTCCGGGGATGCTTTGCTTCATACTGCGACAGCAGCCTGCTTTCCAGAAAAGCGAGCAGAAGCCCTCCTGCCAAAAGGGCGGCATCTACACCGCAGTCCGTCCAACCGTAAAAATCCCGCCCCAAAACCGCGGCAGCCGCAAGGGGCGGAAAGAAGGCCGCCAGTTTCAGTGCCAGTGCCCAGCCATAAAAAAAGCCCTTCTTTTTATGAAATGTTTCCCGCATCGGGCGGCACCTCCCCGCTTACAAGGTAGACGTTACAGCCGTCTGGAATTTCCCGATTAGCCGGGCGAAGTAAGAGCACCCTGACCATTCTCCCCGCTTCTTCCTGCTCCCGGCAGAAAGAAACGATCCGTTCACTGAGAAAAACGGTCACTATGACAAGATCGGTGATTTCAGGCTCGATCCGAACCGCATCGAGAAATGAGGAAAAACTCTCGGCGCCGACCTCGGGAAGCCCCGCAAGGCAACGGCAAAGCATCGTCACGAACCCTCTGCCGAAACCGGGCCCCCAGGCAATAAAACCCCCATCCTGCCCTTTCCAGTTTACAGAAAACGAAACCGGGATATCGCCGTCCAGCGCCGCCTCAAACACCGAAGCCGCTGCCCGGATGCAGTTCTCGACCCCCTCCGGATCGGCCCGGTTCTGCTTCTGTTCGTATTCGTTCGACTGGAGATTCAGCAAGACCATGGCGCTTTGCCGGGCCGTATGCTCCTGGTTTCGGATCATGATCCTTCCAAGCTTGGCTGTCGCGGCCCAGTGGATGTTTTTCATCGGGTCTGAAGGCC
>JAAWBP010000038.1 GCA_022792755.1 Oscillospiraceae bacterium
AAAATATTGGACGAATCTTTTTCCGCCATCTCCTCACCTCCCTGAACTGTACAAAATTGTATCGTACCAAGGGAGATGCTACTTCATTTTACCAGCAATAAATGTAATATTTTGTAGAATAACAAAATATTAAAGTTGAATCCAAACTATATTTTCAGTCATTTCCTCGCATGAAACCCGTCCTGCCAATTGCTCACCGAAACTTAAAAGAGATTGAAAGGCATTAGCCTAATCCCCGTCCACAAACCACTTCGGCATCGCAAAGGGGGCGCCTTTTTAAAAGGCGCCCCCTTTTGAGTCCCATCCTATTTTACCATTGTAATACATGCGCTCTTTCCGGCGCCGATCTTCTCCGAAGAACCGGCCGGTTTTCCATCCAGCTGGATTTCTTTGACACTCCAGCCCTCCGGCACACGGACGACGCAACCCGCCGCCTCCGGCTTTGTCAGGCAGACCGTACAGCTGCCATCCGAACCCTGTTTCCAGGAGATGCCGATCTCCCCGGCATTTGTGGGCATCTGCGCTTCGATTTGCCCGACCAGATCGAAGCGAGGCTCTAAAATGAACTGGTTAAAGCCCGCTTCGAGCGGCTTGAGCCCGACAATTTCGCTGAGGATCATATTCGACTCCGGCGGGGTCGCCTGGGCAAAGCTGTCGTGGGTGCGCACATCGATATCCCAAACCTCGGGGATCGTGTCCAGCCCCAAGGTGTTGACGAAGATCCCGCTGCGCTTTTCAAAGAACTCCATCAGCAGGTCTTCCCGTCCAGCCATCGCAAGCGCTTTCATCGCATAATACTGGAAGGTCGGCGAAACCTTGATGACACTCATATTGTCGTTGAGGGCAAGGCCGCGTCCAAAAACCCGCTCGATCATCCGATCTTGCTTCGTCTTATCAAGACAGCCGGTCAGAACCGCCAGCGCATTGGAGTGCTCGCAGATCGTGCTGCTCAAGCCAGTGCTTTCGCGGTATTCCATTAGACAGCCCTCATCTTCGCTCCAGAAGTAATCCACGCAGGATTTCCGCAGAACTGCGATTTTATCTTTGATAATCGCAAGGTCGTCCTCCGCTTTTGCCCAGCCGGCGAGCCGCTCGGCAGCGAGAAGGACACGGAGATAAAGGAGGCTCAAGGTCGAATTGATATCCTTCCGGTTGAGGTTGGCCCAGTCGAACCAATAGCAGTACGGCACGTAAGCGAGGATCCCGTCCCGATTCTCATACTTCTCGAGGAAGGTGATATAGCGGCGAACATGCGGATAAAGCTCCACGGCAAAGGCGGTGTCGCCCGAAATGGTGCAGTACTCCTCCATCCGGATCACCAAATTGAAGGAATGGTCAAACCAGGCCCAGTCGTCCGAGCTCGGAACCATGATGTTGAAGTTGCCCCATGGATTCTGCTCATAACAGAAGGAGCGGAAATACCTACGGAAAATATCAAGGTTCCCGTGCATGTAGAGCAGCGGGAGGATGACGGTGCTGACGTCGCCGCTCCAGTTGTTCTTTTCACGGTAGTTGTTGTCCACCAGCTTGTTGAGAAGCTCGCTGCTCGAGCTGAATTTTGCCGTGCGCTCGATGGGATAATCCGTCCGCTTTAACCCCGCGTGGTAAAACTTGACCGGCCGGAACTCCTGAATCCTGAAAACAGGCGGGGTCGGGAACCGGACTGTCACCTGCAGGTAGCGGGTGTTGACAAATTCAAAGCTCTCCCACTGCTGGCGGCCCTCTTTGCAGATATAGCGCTTGTTCCGGTACTGATGCCCGGTTTTATAATAAATCTTTCCGTCATCTAAGACGTGGGCATAGGCGATGTCGATGATACAGCCCGCCGGCGCGTCGAGGTCGAGCTGGATGTACCCGTTCATAATCTCGCCGAAGTCCAAGATAAAGGCCGGGTAGCAGCTGCGGAAGGGGTATTCCGGCTGGGTGGCGGCCTGCAAAAGGGCGTAGGAATCATCGCGGGACGTCACCGCGCCGATATTTTCAATCTTCGTATACTTGACCGGCTCTATATTTTCGAGGTTCTGAAACATTTGGGGGACGACTTTAAAGGCGTGTTTGTCGACGTTTCCCGGCTCCACTTCGCCGTAGGAAACGAGCTTGCCGTCCGCCTCCGTCTCCTTCATATAAGGGATCTCCCGCGGCTGGAGATACCGCCACATCATGCCGAGATGGGTGATTGTCGACTCCTCAAACAGCTCCCGGATCCCTCTGACATGGCTGTAGGTTTTCGCGTGCAGGGCTTCCACCCCGGAAGCTGCAAAGTTGTCCTTATTAACGCTTTTGCGCGCATCGTAGACCTCGACGATTTCCTGGGAATCGATGTCGTAAAAGGTGCGGGGCGTCGTGGGATTCCAGCCTTCGTCCTTAAAGCAAAGCCAATCTGTATCCGTGCCGATATAGGATACCTTTCCGCTTTTGTCCGTCATCTTGATCTGCGCCAGCATCGCCAGCGGGCGCTCCTTTTGGAAATAGTCGCCCGGGCGGTCCTGCATCACCAAAACCCAAACCGTGTTCTCCCCTGCCTTCAGCCTGCCGGAGAGGTCGTAGCTGTCAAAAGAATAATAGTCCGGCGTGCCGTAGAGCGGCCCCCGCCCAATCCATTCATCGTTGAGATAGAGCACATACTTTTGATCTGCTGTGATATCGATCGAAGCCGTTTGTGGAAGCTCTTCCAGATCAAACCGCTTCAAAAACCAGAAATAATGAACGCCGTCCCGCCCGATAAAATTCGGATGGATCCAGGTGGCGTGCCACTCGGTTTCTTTGCCTTTTTGCAGTGCGTCGTTTAAAAATGGCATAGCAATACTCCTTTACTTTTTTGATGAAGGAACTCGTCCCGATATTCATCCGCAGCCGTAACGCCGGTTTGCAGAATCCTGCATGCCAAAAAATGAACGGCATGAAGCTGCGGTTATATCCTTTAACTGTGTCGTAGGCGGGATGCCTCCGCACCCGTGACCGGACAATAAGATTTCCTCAGCCGTCGCAGGCTTTGCCTGCGCTTACGACGTGAGGTTATTATAACACAAAAAAGCACGGAGTGCGCTTCCACTGCACGCTACAATGTTCTCTCAGCCACCGGAAGCTTTGCTTCCGTCTGTGGCGTGAGGTTATTATTTTGAGCGTCAGCGAAAAACAATGTTCTCGGGTACCCGTTCGAAATCTTCGATTTCG
>JAAWBP010000039.1 GCA_022792755.1 Oscillospiraceae bacterium
AGCAAAAGAAACGGTTGATTCCTATATCCGCGACCTCGCCTGCGGCGTCACCAACCTCATCAACACCTTCGCCCCGGAAACCCTCTGCATCGGCGGTGGGATCAGCAAGGAAGGCGATACCCTGATCCAGCCCCTGGCTGAACTGGTGAACCGGGAGGTTTACTCCCGCTTTTCCAAGCGGCAGACCCGGATCGTCACCGCAGAGCTCGGAAACGATGCGGGGATCATCGGGGCCGCTGCCCTCGGGCTTCAATTCAGATAAAAGCACTGCAAAAATAGATCGAAAGGAATGGTACAGCCGCGGAAATCCTGGGTGGTTTTTCATGCGCGCCGTATCATATGGCAGTTCAGATGGATTCTTTTTTGATGATTGGGCAGTCCAACATGGCAGGGCGGGGATTTTTACAAGACGTCTCCCCCATCGAGAACGAACACCTTTTTATGCTGCGAAATGGGCGCTGGCAGCCCTTGGCCGATCCGGTCAATTACGACCGCCCCTTTGCAGGGGTCGGGCCGGGACCCAGCTTTGCCGAGGAATACTATAAAGCCTTCGGGCGCGAGGTGGGACTGATCCCCTGCGCGGACGGTGGGACAACCATATCGGAGTGGGCGCCCGGTGGCCTTCTTTATGACAACGCCGTTATGACGGCGAAGCTCGCCCTCCGAACCAGCGAACTGAAGGGAATCCTCTGGCATCAGGGGGAAAGCGACAGCGACCGGAAGGAGGACGCGGAGCAATACATCAGACGGATCGTCCGGTTTTTCCAGTCCCTCCTGCGCGACTTGGAGCTGTCAAACCGCACTCCGATCCTAATCGGGGAACTCGGCCACTATCTGGGTTCTTACACTGGCGGCTGCGATTACTTCGAGACAGTCAACCAGGCGCTGCGTGATTTTGCCGGTAGCTGGGATCAATGCGGCTTCGTTTCGGCAGAGGGGCTGACCTCCAATCCCGACTTCCTGCATTTCAACGCCGTTTCACAACGGGAGTTCAGAAGGCGGTATTTTAACGCTTATTGTGATGTAATCAATCGTTTATCAAAAGATGAAAAGGGGGATTCCAAATGAATCAGGGCGCATTTTATACCGGAAGGTACCGCAGCGTTTTTGAAGAGCTGGGATACGACAAAGAGGCTGTCCAAAAACGGCTGGAGGACACGTTCAACGAGATGTTTTTTTCCGATACCCGCATCTTCGAGGCTGTGTCGGATGACATGGGATATATCACCGACACCGGAAACGACGACGCGCGCAGCGAAGGGATGTCCTATGGAATGATGTTCTGCGTCCAGATGGACAAGAAAAAGGAATTCGACCAGATTTGGAACTGGGCGAAAACCTATATGTACCAAACTGACGGACAGTACAAAGGCTATTTCTCCTGGTCGCACAACCTGGACGGCAGCCGCAGGGCGGAAGGGCCCGCCCCGGACGGCGAGGAGTATTTTGCCATGGCGCTTCTCTTTGCCTCCGCCCGCTGGGGCGATGGGGAAGCCCCCTACGACTACAGCAGACAAGCGAAAGAAATTCTGCACACCTGTGTCCACAAAGGGGAAAACGAGTCCGGATGCCCGATGTGGGACCCACGGAACAGGCAGATCAAGTTTATCCCAGAGGCGGATTACACCGATCCCTCCTACCACCTTCCGCATTTTTACGAGCTTTTCTCCCTGCTCGGCAATCCGGAAGACCGTGTATTCTGGAAACGGGCGGCACAGGCGAGCCGCGATTTTCTCCACCTCGCCTGCCATCCTGAAACCGGCCTCTGTGCGGAGTATACCGAGTACGACGGCTCGCCCCGCCTGATGTTCGGGAAGGACTACTATTTCAGCGATGCCTACCGCACCGTCGCAAATATGAGCTTGGACACTTCCTGGTTTGATGCAGACGGCTGGCAGAAAGAGAACGCAGAAAAGGTGCAGGCGTTTTTCTGTAAAAATGTCCCGGATCGGAACTACAAAACCTACGCTGTCAACGGCGTTGTCATCGAGCAGCCGGCCATGCATCCGGTCGCAGTCATCGCGACCAATGCGATGGCGTCCCTGGCAAGCGGCGGAAAATATGTCAAAGAATGTGTCGACCTGTTCTGGAACACCCCGCTGCGCAAAGACAAGCGGCGGTATTACGACAACTGCCTCTACCTTTTTGCCATGCTCGCTTTGAGCGGGAATTACCGGATCTACCTTCCGGAGCAGATTGGAAACGGATAAAGTCGATCCATTTACAAAAGGAATCCTGTGCGAATCCAGCGGGGATTCCTTTTTCGTCATCTCCACTCGACGACAGGGTTTTTCAATTTGCACACTCATTCCAGAGCGGTTTCGGTCCCCTTGAAGTATAGAACTGGGATTGGTTGTCGACAACTCGGAAGGCACAGAAGGCCGCGGGCGTCTCCATCGAATTTCATTCATAAGAAAGGACTTTTGTATGAAGACAGATTACGAATTAATCCGGGAATACCTTGAAGCGCATCTCCCCCAGGTCTTAAAACAGCCTTATGGCAATTTCAAGCACCCTTTTATTGACCCGGGTTCGGTCTACGACGGAAACCTGTGGGACTGGGACACCTTCTGGGCGGTTTTTTCGATGATTAACCTTGCGGAAAACGGAGCCGTGGACACTGCATTCAAAAAGACACTGGAAAGACACGCGGAAGGGAATATCTTGAATTTCCTCGATTTTCAGCTGGAGGACGGCTATATCCCAATGATGGTGGACACCAAGGCGGACGAGGTTCCCTATTTGATCGCTAAGCACCGGGAAGGAGCCGTCTTAAATATGCACAAACCCTTTCTCTGTCAGCAGGCCTGCCTGGTCAGTGGGCTAAAGGGCTCTTTTGGATGGATCGAGGATCAAGTTCCGAAACTGGAGCAGTATTTTGGATGTTACGACCGCTATTACTACTTCGAAAACTGCGGCCTGTACGTCTGGGCGGACGATGTGATGATCGGGATGGACAACGATCCCGCCTCCTTCGGCCGTCCCCGCTTTTCGACTGCGAATATCTTCCTCAACAGCTTTATGGTTCGGGAGCTGCGCGCGATGGCAAAAATCCTGACAGCCTACGGCCTCCCTGGACGGAGCGAATACTATGAGTCGAAAGCGCTCAAACTGGCGGAAGCGATCCAGACGGAATGCTGGGATAAGCGGGACAAGTTTTTCTATTCGGTCGACGTCGACATCAAAACCCGCGCTTACGATTGGTTTCATAAGGGGCTGGGTGTTTTTTGGAATACCTTATATATCAAAACACGCGCCTGGTCGAGCTTTCTCCCTCTGCTCGCTGGGATTGCGACCGACGAGCAGGCGGCTTTCCTTGTCAAGCACATCACCGACCCGGAGACATTCTGGAGCCCCTCTGGTATCCGCTCCCTCTCCTTCGACGAAAAGATGTACAATCTCGCCCCGACCAACAATCCATCCAACTGGCTGGGCGGGATCTGGATCATCGTCCAATACGCCGTCTTCCGCGGGCTGATGAATTATGGGTACCGCGAGGAGGCTTCCGCTCTGTGCGGCAATGTCATGAAGCTGCTGGGAGACGATCTGAGGAAAACCGGGACGCTCCACGAGTACTATAATCCGGAAACCGGGGAGCCCATTGTCAACGGCGATTTTATCAACTGGAACATCCTCGCACTCAACATGGCGGATGAACTCGCGGGAAAACCGTCGGTCGACCGGTATCTCCCCTTTGACAAGCTGGTTGCTGAACGTCCTGTGTGAAGCTTTTACAAGGAAAGGTGATGTATCAAGCGCCCACGCGATGTGAACTCATTTTTCAGACGGAATGAGGAGGAGTTCAGATACTGGGCCAGCTTCATCAAAAAACATGCGGGTTGACAACAGCTTGTCCGGCGTTGGCATCGGTAATTGGTTATCAAAACAGCCGAAACGACAAAAAACAGGGTATTTGGCGTAATGAATGCCAAATACCCTGTTTTTAAAAACTTAATTTTATGCAGGTTTAAGACCTTATTTATTCGCTTCGCTCACCGCGACGGCGCAAGCAACGGTCATACCAACCATTGGGTTGTTTCCCGCACCGATCAGGCCCATCATCTCAACGTGAGCCGGAACGGAAGAAGAGCCGGCGAACTGCGCATCACCATGCATACGGCCCATCGAGTCGGTCAAGCCGTAAGAAGCCGGGCCAGCGCCCATGTTATCCGGATGCAGGGTTCGGCCGGTGCCTCCGCCGGAAGCAACAGAGAAGTACTTCACACCGTTTTCCATCGCCCACTTTTTATAGGTGCCGGCAACAAGATGCTGGAACCGGACCGGGTTGGTGGAGTTTCCGGTGATCGAAACATCGACCTTTTCAAGCTTCATGACCGCAACGCCCTCAAGAACGTCGTTCGCACCATAGCAGCGGACTTTGGACCTCTCCCCGCTGGAGAAGGAAACTTCACGGACGATCTTCAGCTCGCCGGTGTAGAAGTCATAATCGGTCTCCACATAGGTAAAGCCGTTGATTCTGGAGATGATATAAGCCGCGTCTTTGCCGAGGCCGTTGAGGATAACCCGAAGGGGTTTCTGCCTCGCCTTATTGGCCGTGCGCGCAATTCCGATCGCGCCTTCGGCCGCTGCAAAGGACTCGTGCCCCGCGAGGAAGCAGAAGCAGTCGGTCTCTTCCCTCAAAAGCATAGCGCCCAGGTTTCCATGCCCCTGTCCAACATCGCGCTGCTCTGCGACAGAACCCGGAACGCAGAAAGCCTGAAGGCCGATCCCGATCGCCTCAGCAGCGTCGGCCGCGACCTTGATCCCTTTTTTCAGGGCGACCGCCGTGCCGAGGGTGTAAGCCCAGACAGCGTTTTCAAACGCAATCGGCTGAACACCTTTTACAATTTCATCTACATTAATGCCTTTGGACAAGCACAAATCCCTTGCATCCTCGAGGGTGGCAAAGCCATACTCAGCAAGGCATTTTTCAATTTTAGGCATTCTTCTTTCTTTTCCTTCAAACTGTGCCATCTACTTATCCCCCTTCAATTATTCTTCACGAGGATCGACATATTTGGCAGCTTCGTCATAGCGGCCATATGTACCGATATTTTTCTCGTACGCGGTGGTCGGGTCGACGCCGTGGCGGATATCCTCCAGCATTTTGCCGAGCTTGACGAACTTATAGCCGATCGCCTCGCCGTTTTCGTCAACTCCCATGGAAAGGACATAACCCTCGGCGAGTTCGAGGTAACGAACACCTTTGTCCTTCGTGCTGAACATAGTGCCGACCTGAGAACGCAGGCCCTTGCCGAGATCCTCCAGACCGGCGCCGATCGGAAGGCCATCCTCCGAAAAAGCGGTCTGGGAACGGCCGTAGACCAGCTGTTTGAAGATTTCACGCATCGCAACGTTGATCGCATCGCAGACGAGGTCGGTGTTGAGCGCTTCCAACATCGTTTTTCCAGGCAGGATTTCAGCAGCCATCGCCGCGGAATGGGTCATGCCGGAACATCCGAGCGTCTCAACCATGGCCTCCTCAATGACACCGTTTTTGACGTTCAGAGTCAGCTTACAAGTGCCCTGCTGCGGCGCACACCAACCCACGCCGTGGGACAGGCCGGAAATATCCTTTATTTCATACGCCTTTACCCATCTGCCCTCTTCCGGAATCGGTGCAGGGCCATGATGCGGGCCCTTTGTCAGAACACACATTTTCTCAACTTCATGAGAATAGTTCATATCAATGCTCCTTTCGGTTTCGCTGTTAACATATATCTGTTATTATACTCGAATTTTCAGGGAAACGCAAGAGTTTTGGAACGCATTCTTTGAGATATCCAAGCGCCCAGGCAAAAACCAAGCCGTCTTTCCATCCTCTGCCAGCCGCTTCTCTTACAAATATAATGTGGAAAAGATTGCCCGATTGTTTGACTTTTGACAGGGAAAGCTTTAAAATATAGGTTGAATTATGATTGAAGCCGGACGGCTCAGAGAAAATATGAGGTGAACCTGATGGGGATTCTTGATAAAATCATCGGCACATACTCCACCCGGGAGATGAAGCGGATCAAGCCGATCATGCAGCAGGTGCTGGATCTGGAGCACATCTACTCGGAAATGAGCGACGCCGAACTGAAGTCGCAAACCAACATCCTGCGCCACCGCTATGAGGACGGCGCCAGCCTCGACCTGCTTCTGCCGGAGGCTTTTGCCACCTGCCGAGAGGCCGCATGGCGCGTCCTCGGGATGAAGCACTTCCCGGTGCAGATCATCGGCGGGATCGTCCTCCATCAAGGGCGGATATCCGAAATGAAAACCGGTGAAGGAAAGACGCTGGTCTCCACTCTTCCCGCCTATCTGAACGCTTTGACCGGCAAAGGCGTCCACATTGTGACCGTCAACGACTACCTCGCCACCCGCGACTCGGAATGGATGGGGAAGGTCTACAATTTTCTCGGCCTCACCGTCGGTCTGATCGTCCACGATATGGACAACGACCAGCGCCGCGCCGCCTACAACTGCGACATCACCTATGGAACCAACAACGAGCTCGGGTTCGACTACCTGCGGGACAACATGGTGATCTACAAAGAAAACAAGGTTCAGCGCGGCTTCCACTATGCCATTGTGGATGAGGTGGACTCCATCCTGATCGACGAGGCCCGCACCCCGCTCATCATTTCCGGCCAGGGCGACAAATCCACCGAGCTCTATAACGTTGCCGACAGCTTTGCAAGGCGGTTGAAAGTCCACAAAGTCACCGAACTTGACGACAAAGAAGAGATCGACGAAACCATCGACGCCGACTATATTGTCGACGAAAAGGCTAAAACCGCCACCCTCACCCCCCGCGGCGTCAAAAAAGCGGAGGAGTTTTTTCACGTCGACAACCTGATGGATGCGGATAACATGACCGTCCTTCACCACGTCAACCAGGCGATCCGCGCTTACGGCATCATGCACCGGGATGTCGACTATGTCGTCAAGGACGGCGAAGTGATCATCGTCGACGAGTTTACCGGCCGCCTGATGATGGGGCGCCGGTACAACGAGGGGCTCCATCAGGCGATCGAGGCCAAGGAAGGTGTCAATGTCATGCGGGAGTCGAAGACGCTTGCGACCATCACCTTCCAGAATTTCTTCCGCCTATATGAAAAGCTCTCCGGTATGACCGGCACCGCGATGACGGAAGAAAATGAATTCCGTGAAATTTACAAGCTCGACGTCATCGAGATCCCGACCAACAAGCCGGTGATCCGAAAAGACAACCCTGACGTCATTTACAAAACCGAAAACGCCAAATTCAACGCCGTCATCGACCAGATCGCCGCCTGCCACGAGAAGGGGCAGCCGGTTTTGGTCGGTACCGTGTCCATCGATAAATCGGAGCACCTGAGCTCCATGCTCAAGCGCAAAGGGATCAGGCACGAAGTCCTCAATGCGAAATACCATGAAAAAGAGGCGGAGATCATCGCGCAGGCGGGCAAAAAAGGCGCCGTCACCATCGCCACCAACATGGCGGGGCGCGGCACCGATATCGCCCTGGGCGGAAACCCGGAATACCTTGCAAAGCACGACATGCGCAAGCAGGGCTATACCGAGGAGATGATTGCCCAGGCCACCAGTTTTGCGGAAACCGACAGCGATGAGATTCTCGAGGCGCGCAAGACCTACCAGGAGCTCAACGCCAAATACAAAGAGGAAATCCGGCCGGAGGCGGAAGCGGTCAAAGAAGCGGGCGGCCTGTTTATCCTCGGCACCGAGCGACATGAATCGCGGCGGATCGACAACCAGCTCCGCGGGCGGTCAGGGCGCCAGGGAGATCCCGGTGAAAGCCGCTTCTTCCTCTCCGCCGAAGACGACCTGATGCGTCTGTTCGGCGGCGAACGGATCCAGAACGTGATGAACGCGCTGAACATCGAAGAAGACCAGCCGATCGAAAACCGGATGCTCAGCAACTCCATCGAAAGTGCGCAGCGCCGGGTGGAGGGGCGGAACTTCTCGATCCGCAAAAACGTCCTCCAGTACGACGACGTGATGAACCGCCAGCGCGAAATCATCTATGGGCAGCGCGCCACCGTTCTCAACGGCGACGACATCCACGAAAGCATCCTTTCTATGATTAAGGAGACGATTGAAGAGACGGTCAACCATTATCTCCCCGACGCCGAAGTGCATGACAACTGGAACATCACTGGCCTGCGCGACCATTACATGGGGTATTTGACGGAGCCGGGCGACATGAACTACACCGTCCACGAGCTGGCCGACATGGAAAAAACTGATCTTTCTTCCCAGCTGGTCGACAAGGCGATGAAGCTCTATGAAGAGCGTGAAAAACTCTTCGGCTCAGAGCTTCTTCGGGAGCTCGAGCGGGTGATCCTGCTCAAAACCGTCGACACCAAGTGGATCGACCACATCGACGCGATGGACGAACTCCGCCGTGGGATCAACCTGCGCGCCTACGGACAGCGCGATCCTGTCGTAGAATACCGTCTGGAAGGCTTCGATATGTTTGACGAGATGGTGGAGTCCATCCGCGCGGATACCGTCCGCCTCCTGCTGACGGTTCAGCTCAGGTCG
>JAAWBP010000002.1 GCA_022792755.1 Oscillospiraceae bacterium
AAAGCACTGTGGGAGGATTTCAAAAAATTTGCATTTAAAGGGAACGTCGTCGACATGGCGGTCGGCGTGATCGTCGGCGGCGCGTTCGGGAAGATTGTCAGCTCGGTCGTCAATGATCTGGTGATGCCGCTCTTTGGTTTTTTAACCTCGGGAACCGACTTCAAAGCGCTCAAATGGGTGCTCAGCCCGGCTGTGGTGGAAAACGGCGCCGTCGTTAAGGAAGAATCGGCGATTTTATACGGGAACTTCATCCAGAACATCGTCGATTTCCTGATTATCGCGGTCTGCATCTTCTTCTTCCTCAAGCTGATGACCCGCGCCCGCAAGAAAAAAGAGGAGGAAGCGGCGGCCGCGCCGAAAGCCCCTTCCGAAGCGGAGCTGCTCACCGAGATCCGAGACCTGCTGAAGGCGCAGATCCCCGGCGGAGCCGTAGAATCCGACAAGTCGGAGTGAAATGCTGGGGTGCGGATCGCCCCGTCCGTGCACATTGTACCGATCATAAAAAACCGGCATCCTGTAGGATGCCGGTTTTTTGTCTATCGGTAACGGGAACAATGCTTCCCCCCGCGCGGTCCGTGGCCAGACCGGCCAGTCGCGATCCATAGGCAGAGTAAACAGCAGCGCTGGTAACCCGCGCGGCGCGTTGTATCGATTTGTCCTGGGCGTCGCGCAGGACTGAAATCCGGAAATCGGTAAAACGCTAGGGTACGAACTGCCCGCAGGGGTACCCTGCCTGGGCACAGGCCTCGCAGGACGATCACTGAAAGACCGGTAAAACGTTAGGGTGCGAATTACCCGCGGCGCAGTCGTTATATAATTGGTAACATGAACCTCGCGGGGTAAAGCGTCTTGAACAGAATGACTTGTGAATCGCGTTTGTCCTGCCGAGGCCACTCGGCCGGGCACGGACGTTGTCGAAATTTTTTAAAGTTCGATGTATGAAGCGCCGAAACATACAAATTCTAATGACTGAATATAATATAGTGATCACAGGGCTTTGCCTTTATTGAAAACAGGAGGAGGGACTTGCCTGTGTGTACCAGCATTGCAATGAAAACAGGCGACTTTTACTTTGGACGGAACATGGATCTCGAATATGAGTTTGGGGAGCGTGTCGTCATTACGCCACGGAATTATCCCTTTGAATTCCGCAAAGCGGGGCTAATGCGCAACCACTACGCGATCATTGGGATGGCGACCGTCGCCGATGGCTATCCCCTTTACGCGGAGGCGGTGAATGAAAAAGGACTTTGCATCGCGGGGCTGAATTTCCCGGGAAATGCTTTTTTCTCCCCGCAAGCCGATCCGGAAAAATCCAATATTTCCCCGTTCGAGCTGGTCCCCTGGCTTCTCGGGAGATGCGCCACACTGGAGGAGGCGAGAAAGCTGCTCGAAACGACCCAGCTTGTCGCCATCCCGTTCAGCAACCACATCCAGCTTTCCCCGCTCCATTGGCATATTGCGGATCAGACCGGCTCGATTGTACTGGAGGCGACGAAAAACGGGATGATGATCTTCGAGAATCCCTTCGGCGTTATGACCAATAATCCCCCGTTCAGCTTCCAGATGGAAAACGTCTGCCAGTATATGAACCTGATGACAGGACAGCCGGAAAACTGCTTCAGCAAGGTGGGGAATTTGCAGCCGTTCGGCCTGGGCCTCGGGAGTTTTGGGCTGCCCGGCGATTTTTCTCCCGCCTCCCGGTTTGTCAAGGCGGCCTACCTCAGCACCAATTCGATCTGCGACCTGGACGAAAACAGCAGCGTTTCGCAGTTTTTCCGCATCCTCGCCTCGGTGGGCGTCCCGCGGGGGAGCGTCGTCCTGCCCGACGGAAAGCTCCAGATCACCACCTATTCCTGCTGCATCAATGTAAGCAAGGGGATTTACTATTATACGAGCTACTTCAACCACCAGATCACAGCGGTTCACCTCAAGCGTGAAAACCTCAACGGCTCGTATCTGTTGGAGTATCCGCTTAAAAAGACCCAGCAGATCGCGTGGGCCAACTAAACAGCCACAAAAAAAGATTCCGTAACGAAAAGAGCAATCCCTTTCTTAGAAGTGGGGGATTGCTTTTTGCATTTATTCAGCAGGCGGAGACGGTCTTCGCCGTGTTGAACCGCGCCAAGCCCCGATTAAAAACAGAAAGAAAACACAGCGTTACACCGTACGGATCGGTTTACGGTGTAACGCTGTGTTTTTACTTCATGATGAATTTTGCAAAGAGCAGGTAAAAATCAGATCCGGTTTTCATTCACGCCAGCAGGCGCCATCGGCTTCGGGGGTTCAGCCGGTTTCGGCGGTTCGACGACAACGGCGGGCTTCGGCGGCTCTACAGCCGGAGCGGGCTCTTCCTTCGGAGCGGGAGCGATCATGGTGCAGCTTCCGTTGAGCTTTCCGCCCTTTTCGATGTTGATCGCGAGGGCCTGGATGTTTCCTTTTACGGTTCCGGTGGAGAAAAGGCTCAGCTGGGTGTTGGCGACGATATCACCCTCGACATTCCCCAAAATTTCAATGGTCGACCCTTCCACCGGGCCGATGACGCTGCCCGTTTTCGCGATGGTCAATTTGCCGTCCAGTTTAATGTCGCCGATGACATCGCCTTTGATCAAGACGTTACCCGACCCGGAAATCGTACCCTTGAGGACGATCCCTTCCGCAAGAACCGTTGCTGTGGTGCTTATACTATCTGTCATAGCTGTTGATGGCGCTTTCGGAGAAGCCTGCTCCTGCGTTTCCGCCTGCGCAGCCTCCGCCTGATTGCTCCAACTGCCTCCTTCCTCTTTTTCTTCCGTTTCGATGTCCTTTATCATGTCATTAAATTTCTTCATAAACGCCATTTTCTCTACCTCCCTATCTTGTAGTTTCTCATGGGCCGGTGCCCTCGTAAGCAGACCGACTTTGTCCAAAACCCACTTCCCCGCAGGAGAAAAACCGCGCGGAACACGGCTTGAACCGCCACAAAATCTGTATCTTATCAATTAAGACTATTATATTCTCTCAGCCGGGATTTTTCAAGGGGGTTTTTGCCGCATTCTGAAATTTTGTTCAAATTGCATCCCGATTCTTTCCGGGGAGGAGCCGGCGGTTAGAGCACGCACTCCAGCTGGCAGTCGAACGGCTCCTTTTCGACATGCTCCTTATGGTAAAGCTCCGCTTCAACACAACCCATGGCTTTGTAAAAAGCCTGGCTTTCCACCGCGGAATGGGCGGAAATATACAGCTTTTTCGCTCCTTTCTCTTTTGCCCACTCTTTTGCCGCGAGAAAGAGCGCCCGGCCGATCCCCATCTTCCGTGCCTCCTCAGACACATGGAGGCTCGAGAGGTCGAGATACCGATGCGCGCCGCCAAACAGCACCGGCTCCACCGAAACGAACCCCTTCAAGCTGCCGCCGCAGAACGCCGCATGGACAAACCCGCCTGTTTGAAGGGTGCGCTTCAGGCAGGCGAGCAGGGTTTGGTAATCCTCCTCCGACCAGTCGTCGATAAACGGGTCTTTTTTTACGACCCAGTTTTCTCCTTCCCACCGCCAGCAGTCGGTGACGACCTGGCGGCGGACGAAGCCTTTGAATAAATCCCGGCTGAGCTCCTGCCCGCACAGATCCCTGTATTGTACCGTCATTCTGTTTCTCACCTGCCCTTTGGGAGCGGTTTTCTCAAACCGTTCTGTCTAATACTTCAACTTCGGTAATGACGTCACGCAGGCGGTCGTCTCCAACCATATACTCGAGCGCCTCGTCAGCCGTATCGCACCATTTAGTTGTTTTTAGATAATCTTCAATCAGAATTTGTGAAATGCAAATTTGTATGG
>JAAWBP010000040.1 GCA_022792755.1 Oscillospiraceae bacterium
ACCGTGATGCGCAGGCAAAGGGGGGCGTTTTGGGGGTATCTGGTGACCTTTGCGGTCTCCTGGATTCTCCCGCCGCTTGCGGTGGAGCGTTTTGGGCTTTTGGGGGCGGCGGTGACCTACACCCTTTTGATCCTGCTCCTCGACCTGTCCTTCCTCGCCCTGTTTTTGACTTCCTACAGAAAATGCGTAAAAATGCCCGGTGGAAATAAGGAGGTGGAAAACGGCGATGGTTGAAATCCTGCTGGCGTCTTACAACAGCGAAAAATATATCGGGGAGCAGATCGAGTCGATCCTCTCCCAAACCTCGGAGGAATGGCGGCTGACCGTTCAGGACGACCGGTCGTCCGACCGGACGGCGGAGATCGTTGAAAGCTACTGCGCGGTCTATCCTGAAAAGATTTCCTTCCGGGTGAATGAACGAAATCTCGGCGGGAGCAAATACAATTTTTACGACCTGCTGCTCCGGGCGGAGGCGGACTATGTCATGGCCTGCGACCACGATGACGTCTGGCTGCCGGACAAGGTGGAGCGCACCCTTGCGGCGATGCGGGACTTGGAAACGGTTTACGGAAAAGAGCGCCCGCTGCTGGTTCACACCGACCTGAAGGTGACGGATCGGGACTTGCAGGTGACGGCGGGCTCGATGTTTTTTCAGCAGGGGCTGGATCCTTCCCGGAAAAGGCTGGCGGAGCTCTTGGTTCAGAACAATGTCACCGGCTGCACCATGATGGTCAACCGCGCCCTGCTTTCGCTCCTTTCGCCGGTCATCCCGCCCAACCTCATCATGCACGACTGGTGGTGCGGCCTGATTGCGGCGGCCTTCGGCGGGATCGGGTTCGTCGCTGAGCCGACCATCCTCTACCGCCAGCATGGGGACAACCAGGTGGGGGCGAAGAACGCCCGTTCCCTCGGTTACAACGCGAAACGGGCGGCAAAGTTCCAGGACGCCCGCAAGGTGCTGGCCGAGACCTATCTGCAGGCGGGGGATTTTGCCGCGCAGTTTCGGGACAGGCTGACCACCGCCCAGTTAGAGCTGACACAGGCCTACGCAGAGATGGGCGAAAAGGGAAAGCTCGGCCGGATCCACACCCTGAAGCGGTATGGGCTGTGGAAAAACACCTTTGCCAGAAGGCTGGGACAACTCTTGTACGGATGAGAGCTGCTGGGTGGCCTGTGCCCAGGCAGGGCAATGCGCGGCGGAATGCTTCCGCTGCCAATATGCAATTCGCAGGCAGAATAAGTTATAACGTTGGCAGCCCGCGCGGCACATGTTTTATACACTGCACCTCGCAGGGCGGAGTACCTCCGAAGGCAAACGCGATCCATAAGTTGCTCTGAGATTAAGACTGGTAACCCGCGCGGCACGTAGTTTATACAAAGCATCTCGCAGGATAAAAGCCCAGAGATCGGTAAAATGTTTGGGTGCGAATTGGCCCGCCCGGCCACGGGCGCGGAGAATGGAATGATGAAAGTGAGGGGAGATACCCTTGGACTTGTCGGTTATTATCATCAACTACAATACAAAGGAGCTGACCGGGCAGGCGGTTGCGTCTGTGCGTGAGACAGCGAAGTCAGCCTCCTGCGAGGTGATTGTCATAGACAATTCCAGCGAGCCGGAGGAGCGCTATCAGAGTGTCGATGAGGGGGTCGTCGTACTGGATGGCGTGGAAAACCGCGGCTTTGGGAACGCCTGCAATCTGGGGGCTGCCCGGGCAAAGGGGGAGTACCTCCTTTTTCTCAATTCGGATGCCGTCGTCCACGCTGAGGCGATCGACCGGACGGTCGGGTATCTGCGGGAGCACCCAGAGGTCGGTGCACTGGGAATCCGGATGCTTTTGGAGGACGGCACCCTCGACCGCGGATGCAAACGGGGATTTCCAACCCCGTCCGCATCCCTGTACTATTTCCTCGGCTTAGACAAAAAACATCCCGAATCGAGGAAATACGGCGCATATCATCAAACCTTCCTGCCGGACGACCAGACGGCGGAGACCGACTGCGTCTCGGGCGCCTATCTGATGATGCCCCGCTCCTTCTTTCTCGAGCTCGGCGGGTTCGATGAAATATTTTTCATGTACGGCGAGGATATCGACCTTTGCTACCGCGTCAAAGAGGCGGGGAGAAAGGTGGTCTATTATGCCGATGCCTCAATTACCCATCTAAAAGGTGCGAGCGGCCTTCATTCAAAGTCGAAGGAGATCATCTATCACTTCCACCGTGCGATGAAGCTGTTCTATCGCAAGCACTACTGGAAAAAATACAATATTTTCGTGTCGGCCGCCGTCTATTTTGGAATCTGGGCGAAATACCGCCTGGCGCTTTTGACGGCTAAAAAAGCGGGATCGTAAAAAACAGGAGGATGAATCAAATGGGAAAAACAGCGTTTCTTTTTTCAGGGCAGGGTTCCCAGTATCCGGGAATGATGAAGGAGTTTTACGAAAGCTGCGCCGGGAGCAGAGCGGTTTTTGAGGCAGCCGACCGGGTGCTCGGGAGAAGCATTTCAAATCTGTGCTTTTCGGGGGCGCAGGAGGATCTGGATTTAACCGAAAATACCCAGCCCTGCGTGCTCGCCTGCGACGTCGCCGCCCTCCGCGCGCTGGAGGAAAAAGGGGTGAAGGCCGACGTTGTGGCGGGCTTCTCCCTCGGCGAGTACGCGGCGCTGGTCGCGGCAGGTGTGCTCCCCTTTGAGGAAGCGATCCGCCTGATCCAGATCCGTGCAAACGCAATGCAGGCGGCTGTCCCGGTTGGAAAGGGCGGTATGGTGGCTGTCCTCGGCAAGACGGCCGAGGAGGTCGACGCGCTTTGTGAAGAGGTATCCGGCTTTGTGAAGGGCGCAAACTACAACTGCCCGGGGCAGGTCGTCGTGTCGGGCGATACCGGGGCGCTGGACGAGCTTAAGGCGATCGGCGCAGAGCGGAGGATCAAGATGGTTCCCCTTTCCACCAGCGCGCCCTTTCATTCGGAGCGGATGGAGCCCGCAGCCCGGGTACTCGAGGAAGAGTTTAAGGCCCTTACCTTTGCCCCGCCTGCGATCCCGGTTGTCATGAACGTCGACGCGGAAATAGAGAGCGATCCGGCTTCCATGAAAGAAAAGCTCGTCCGTCAGGCGATGGCGCCGGTTCTCTGGGAGAAAACGCTCCAGAAGATGATGGAGATGGGGGTCGACACCTTTATAGAGATCGGCCCGGGAAAGACCCTGTCCGGCTTTGTCAAAAAGGCCTGTAAGGGGATGCGCTCCTGCCGGGTCGAAAACCTGGCGACGCTGGGAGAAACGGTTTCCACTCTCTCCGAATGAACAAAGCTTGATTATTGTCACGCTAGATGTTATAATATGTCGAATGGTTTCAATTTGTAACCGGAGGGAGAACGAGATAGAATGGATGAACTGGAACTGACGATATTGATGCCTTGTCTGAACGAAGCAGAGACGCTGGAGGACTGCATCCAAAAAGCGCAGAAGTTCTTGGCGGACAGCGGGATCGTCGGTGAGGTGCTGATTGCGGACAACGGCAGTACGGATGGCTCGCAGGAGATTGCCAGAAGAAACGGTGCGCGCGTTGTAAATGTGGAAGAAAAGGGCTATGGGGCCGCCCTCATCGGCGGGTCCAATGCGGCGCGGGGCAAGTACGTCATCATGGGCGATACAGACGGCAGCCATGATTTCCTCAGCCTGATGCCGTTTGTCGAAAAGCTGCGGGAAGGGTACGACCTGGTCGTGGGGAACCGGTTCCGCGGCGGGATCGAAAAGGGCGCAATGTCGCCCCTTCACCGTTATCTGGGGAACCCGGTGCTGTCGTTTATCGGCAGGCTCTTTTTCCCGAGCAAAGTCAAGGACTTCCACTGCGGCCTGCGCGGATATAAAAAAGAGAGCATCCAGGCGCTCAACCTCCACACGACCGGCATGGAATACGCGAGTGAAATGATCGTCCAGAGCACGCTGCACAAGCTCAAGATGACGGAGGTTCCCACCTTCATGAAAAAGGATGGGCGCTCTAGGCCGCCGCATCTGAGGAGCTGGCACGACGGCTGGCGGCACCTGAAGTTTCTGTTAATGCATGCGCCGAACTGGCTGTTTTTCTACCCGGGGCTGGTCTTTTTCATCATCGGCCTGATCGGCACCGTGGTTTTGAGCATCACCCCGGTTAGGATCGGGGGAGTCGGATTTGGAACCCACACCCTGATTTACGCGGCGATGCTCACCATCGTCGGGATGCAGCTGCTGATGTTTTCCACCTTTGTCAAAACCTACGCGGTAAACAGCCGGTTCATCCCGCCCGACAGCGTGAACGACGTCTTTTCCAGGTTCACGATGGACAAAGGCGTGCTGATCGGGGTGATCCTGTTCCTGCTGGGATTGATTTCGACCATCGTGGCGGTCTGCGTCTGGGCGGGCTCCTCGTTTGGAAACCTCGATCCTTCCCCTGTCATGCGGTTCACGATCCCGTCCATCGAGCTGACTGTAATCGGCTTGCAGCTGATCTTCGGAGGCTTCTTCGTCGGGATTTTGAACATTCCCCACAGGAAATAATAAAAAACAGACTATCCTTCCTTTAGGCGGGACAGTCTGTTTTTTATTTTGCTGTCGATCTATTCTGCGCTCAATCCGCGCCGGGTGATCCCGGCTGAACAAACACGGCGGAATGCATCCGCGCCCGTGTCCAGGCCGGACAAACGCGATTCATAGGTAGTGTAAATAACAATGTTGATAACCCGCGAGGTACATTTAGCTTTTATGCAACGCACCTCGCAGGATGATCACTGAAAGGCCGGTAAAACGTTCGGGTGCGAATTACCAGCGGCGGTTCGCCGCCCCGCGAGGCACATTTAGCTTTCATGCAACGCACCTCGCAGGATGATCACTGAAAGGCCGGTAAAACGTTCGGGTGCGAATTACCAGCGGCGGTTCG
>JAAWBP010000041.1 GCA_022792755.1 Oscillospiraceae bacterium
GAATCCGGAATCGATCTTCGACGTCCAGGTCAAACGGCTCCACGAGTACAAGCGCCAGCACCTGAACGTCTTAAACATCATGACCGAATACCGGCAGCTCCTTGAGAATCCGGGGATGGATTTTGTCCCCAAGACCTATATCTTCGGGGCAAAGGCGGCGCCGGGCTACTACCTCGCCAAGCAGATCATCAAGCTGATCTGCACCCTCGCCAAAGAGATCGAGGGCAACCCGCAGATCCGGGAGAAGCTCCGGGTGGTCTTTTTGGAGGATTACCGGGTCACCCTCTCCGAGCTGCTGATGCCCGCGAGCGAGGTGAGCGAGCAGATATCCCTCGCCGGGACGGAGGCCTCCGGCACCGGCAACATGAAGCTCATGCTCAACGGCGCCGTGACCCTCGGCACCATGGATGGTGCGAACATCGAAATCGGCGATGCGGTCGGCCCGGAGAACATCATCACCTTCGGGATGACGGCGGAGGAAGTCAACCGCCTCAAGGCGGACGGCTACCATCCGTACCAGCTCTACCAGAGCAACGGCGCGATCAAGGCGGCGGTCGATATGCTGACGAACGGCATCGGCGGCGAGCGGTTCGACGAGATTGCAAACCAGCTCAAGAGCTGTGACACCTACATGGCTTTGGCCGACTTCGACAGCTACCGCAGCGCGCAGGCGCGGGTCAGCGCCCTTTACCGCGACCCGGCGGCGTTTGCGCGGGTTTCGCTCTACAACATCGCGGGCGCGGGGATCTTCTCGGCCGACCGCGCGATCCGCGAGTACGCGGATGAGATCTGGCATCTGGATTGACCGTATGCAGGAAAAGGGGTTCTGCGGTGCCCTTTTGAAACCACACCGCAAATATGAGTGCGAGGATGAAAAAAATGGTCGCGTTTTTCAGTCGGGACAGCTTTTACAAAAAACCCTTCGGCGCAGTGCGGCGGGACCGCCCAGTCCGCCTGCGGATCACGACGCCGCCCGACCTCTACGTCTACCGGGCGGAGCTCATTGTAAACGACGGCTTCTGTGACCGGGCCTTTCCGTTGACCTACGAGGTGACGACTTCCGATTACAACGCCTTTTCGATCGACTACACCCCCAACATGTGCGGAACCTTCTTCTACCATTTTAAGCTCGAAACCGAGCACGGCCTGCGGTATATCCGTTCCTTCGAGCATTCCTTCGGCCATATGACCGACAGCCCGGAAAACGGCGGGAACTTTCAGCTCACTGTCTGCCGCCCCTCCTTCCAGGAGCCGCAGGGCTGGAGCGGCGGGATCATTTACCAGATCTTCCCCGACCGGTTCTGCAACAGCGGCAGCCACAAGGAAAACGTCCCGCCCGACCGGCAGCTGCGCAGCGACTGGGGCGCCACCCCCTATTTCCTCCCCGACGAGCACGGGCGGATCACCAACAACGACTATTTCGGGGGCGACCTGGAGGGGATCCGCCAAAAGCTCGATTATCTCCGGGAGTTCGGGGTGACGGCGATCTACTTAAACCCGATTTTTGAGGCGCATTCCAACCACCGCTACAACACGGCGAATTACATGAAAATCGACCCGCTTCTCGGGACGGAGGAGGATTTTGTAAACCTCTGCGCCGACGCGAGGAAGAAGGGGATCCGGGTCATCCTGGACGGCGTTTTCAGCCACACCGGGAGCGACAGCATCTACTTTAACGAAGCCTGCCGTTACCCCGGCGCGGGGGCGGCGAACTCGATGGACAGTCCCTATTATGATTGGTACGACTTCCAGGAGTGGCCCGGGCGCTATTCCAGCTGGTGGGGGATCGAAACCCTCCACAACGTCAACGAGCTCTGCCCCAGCTATCTGGACTTCATCTGCGGGCCGGGCGGCGTGATCGACACCTGGATGGAGCGGGGGGCGGACGGCTTCCGGCTGGACGTTGCAGACGAGCTGCCCGACGCTTTTATCACGGAGGTGCGCAAGGCGGTCAAGCGGCACGGGGACGACAAGCTCCTGATCGGCGAAGTGTGGGAGGATGCCACCAACAAGGTGAGCTACGGCGTCCTGCGGCAGTACCTGATGGGGAAAGAGCTTGATTCGGTGATGAATTACCCCTTTAAGGACGCGATCCATCATTTTATCCGGTACGGCGACAGCGAGGATTTCCGGGATAGAATCCTTACGATTTGTGAAAATTACCCGGCTCCGGCTCTCAATACCGCAATGAATTCGATTTCCACCCACGACACGGCCCGGGCGATCACCGTGCTGGCTGGGGCGGACGACGGCGGGAAGGGGCGGCTCTGGCAGGTGATCCACTCCCTGACTCCAAAGGCGTACCAGCTGGGGGTCAAGCGGTTAAAGCTCGCGATGGTCCTCCAATACACCCTGCCGGGAATCCCCTGTATCTACTACGGGGATGAGGCCGGCTTGCAGGGGTATACCGATCCTTTCAACCGGGGCTGTTACCCGTGGGGGCACCAGAACGACGAACTGGTCGGTTTTGCGAAGGAGCTGGGAAGGATCCGGGCGGCCTGCCCTGCTTTGGAAAAAGGGGAAATCCGGTTCCTCGACACCCCGCCGGACGTCGTCGGATACCTGCGCCGGGACGGGGAGCACCAGTGCTTAGTTTATGTCAACACCATCGACGCGCCGGTCGACCTTTCGCTCGAGGGGCCGCTCCGGGAGATGACCCCGCTCTGCGGCGAGATGAAGGGCGGCGAGGTTTGGCTCAAGCCTTACGGATACGCCATCCTCAAGGGATAGATGCGATAAAACACCGCGGATGCAGCGTCCGCGGTGTTTCCATTCGGCGGGGAACCCCCGCCGGGCCCGTGGCCGGACCGGGCAGGGTACCCCTGCTGGCAATTCGCACCCAAACGTTTTACCGGTTTTTGGGTAATGTTCCTGCGAGATGCCGGTATAAAAAACAAATACAACACACCGCGCGGGGCGGAGTACCTCCGCTGGTATTTCGCACACCAAGAGTTTACCGGTCTTTAGGTTTTAGTCCTGCGAGGCTCTTATGATAAAGCGAGTACGGCGTGCCGCGCGGGTTACGAAACTATCAGTTCAATCTAACTTAGGGATCGCGTTTGTCCTGCCCGGCCACAGACCGTGCAGGTTAAGAATGCTGCTTTCATCCCCACCTGCGTATAGCGAACGGACAGTAAGATGCCCGTTATGCGGCTGGCGCTGCATGGAGAACCCCCGGCGAGAAACATCTCCACCGGAATATTTTTCGCCTCTCCTACGCTTTGTAGCGGAAAGGGATTTCGCACTCTGCGGAGGGCGAACCGGGGCGCTGCCCCGGTATCCCGCCGCCTTTTTCAAAAAAGGCGGGCGAAAAATTCACAGCCTATATTCCGGACACGGAGTGCTTACACGACCGTGGCCGGGTAGGCTATAGACAATTTAAAGAAAGGAACGGCCCCGGGACGCGGCGGAATGCTGGCAGCGTGCCGGGGCTTTGGGATCATCCAATATGAAACAGAAACTTTTGATTGCGGTGGTAGACGGACAGGGGGGCGGCATCGGGAAGGCGATCACCGCCCGGCTGCGGGCTGAGCTCCCGGTGGCGCATGTCCGGGCGCTGGGAACCAACTCCGCCGCCACCAATGCCATGCTCAAAGCGGGCGCGCAGGACGGCGCCACTGGGGAGAACGCCATTGTATGCAACGCGGAAAAGGCGGACCTCATCATGGGGGTGCTCGCGATCTTAACGCCCAACTCCCTGCTCGGGGAGCTCACCCCGAAGATGGCGGCAGCCATCGGCGGGAGCGGCGCCCGGAAAATCCTGATCCCGGTCGACCGCTGCAACCTGCAAATCCCCTTTGCCGAGAAAAACACCCTCCAGCAGCACATCGAGAAAAGCGTCGAATTGGCGAAACGGTACGCCGTGGAACTGGCTGAAAGGTAGTCGCCTGAGGATGAAAGAAACTGTATTTCAGAAATTCCGCCGCGCCTTTTACCAGTCCCCCTTCCTCATGACCCTGGCGATTGCCGGCGGCGGTGTGCTGCTCCTCATGAATTTGTTTCTCCTCCTAGTCAGCAGATATGAGAAGGTGGACCTGAGCAGTCTGTTTTTCCTCTTTTTGTTCGGGGTGGTTGCCGTCATGCCGGTTTTCCTCACCGTCGAAAATCTCGTTTTTCTCTTTCTGAAGCCGACTCCGGAGCGGATGCGGGCCGCCCTCCCGGCCGAGCTTTTGACGGTGTTTTTCGGCACGGGGCTGTCCGCCCTCTATTTTGAATTCTCCAACATCGTTTTTGCGGACTGGAACATCCAGCTCTATAACAGCGAACTCCACTCCCCAATCGAGCCGGACTCCCTTCTCACCATCGGTGCTCTGGCTGTGGTCGCGGCGGCGGGCTATGCTGTCCTTCGCTTCCTCCCCCTCAAAAAACAGCCTCCGCTCCTGAGCGTCCTGTCGATTGCCGCCGTCTATCTCGGGATTGCGCTCTGCACACTATGGTGCTTCCAGCTGCTCAAAAATTTCGAGATCTTCCTGTGCCTCTTCCCCTTTAACTGCATCGTCATCGCGATTAAGACGATCCGCTTCGCCGTTTCCCAAAAGGCGGAGATGCTCCGGGAACAGGGGAAGTCCCCGAAGCTGGGCCGGCTCGCGGCGCTGCTCGAAAACGCCGCCGCGTGGCCATATCTGGCGCTGCTGGCCGCTCTTCCGCTCCTCGGGCTCGTTGTCGCCGTCCTGACCCTTTTCGGACAATCGCCGGATGCGGTGATCCGGGCCTGGACCCAGACGGCGGACTGGACGATGTCGCAGCAGACCGCCCCGCAGAATATCCAGTATGATGAACACTACCTCTGCACTGTCGCCGCCGGCGGCCACCGGCGGATCGTAAAGCCCCTCCGGACGGGGAAGCGGCACGGGCACAGAGTGGTCGTCAACCGGCAGCTCTGCATCGCGAACGCCTTTGAGCAGCTTTTGGAGGAGCGGACACCGCGGTTCCACCGGGCGGTGCGGGGGTTCTACGACCGGGTGGGGTATCCGGTGGCAAGGCGGATCCGTTCGCCTTGGCCGGCGGACTGCATCTACCTTCTTATGAAGCCGCTGGAGTGGCTTTTCCTTTTCACGCTCTACCTTTTTGACGCCGCCCCCGAAAACCGGATCGCGGTTCAGTACCCGCACGCGCCCGTGCCCAGGCGGGGCGGCGAAC
>JAAWBP010000042.1 GCA_022792755.1 Oscillospiraceae bacterium
GGTAATACGGTAATTTTTTCCCATATAGCTCTCCTATTGCTTTAGTACGCTAATATAATAACACATTAGCGTAAAACTGTCAAGGATCAGAAAAAAGAAATCTGGCTGGACTTCGGGATCCCTTCCAATGCCCCTGCCTGCTCCAGCGTTTCAATCACCGACTTGGAAACGCCGGACCGGTTTTGAATTTCGTCGACCGAAATATAGGTACCTTTTTTTCCAGCATCCTCCAAAGAGGCCGCCGCTGAAGCGCCCACCCCTTTTAAAGCCGCAAACGGAAGCCGTATCTTCCCATCCTCCACCGCATAAATACTGGCCTTCGACTTATAGATATCGACCGGGAGGAATTCATAACCACGGCAGAGCATCTCGTTGATAATCAGCAGGGTGTTGTATAAATCCTCTTCCTTTACCGAGCGTTCGTTCCCTTTGGCCTTCAGGGAATCGAGCCGAAGCTGGGTCATTCCCTTCCCTTTTACGGCTGCTTCCGCATCGAAATCGCCGTTGCGGACTGTAAAGTAAACGGCGTAAAATTCCAGCGGACGGTATATTTTAAACCATCCGAGCTTAATGGCCGCAGTGACATAAGCGGCTGCATGCGCTTTCGGGAACATATATTTGATCTTAAAGCAGCTGTCGATATACCACTGCGGCACACCGTGCTCCTTCATCGCCTTGACGTGTTCCTCTGTTAAGAGTTTCGCTGCTTTTCCCTTACGGGTGATCTCCATAATTTTAAAGGCCATATCCGGTTCCAAGCCTTTGTGCATCAGGTAAACCATGATGTTGTCACGGGTACCGATGACTTCGGCAATGGTACAGATCCCCTTTTTGATCAAATCCTGCGCGTTTCCCAGCCAGACGTCGGTCCCATGAGAAAGTCCGGAAATCTGGAGCAGATCCGAAAAGCATTTCGGCTGAGAGTCGAGAAGCATCTGACGGACAAACGGGGTTCCCATCTCCGGCAAAGCATAAGTGCCGGTCTGGCTGTCGATTTCTTCCGGCGTGACACCGAGCGCCTCGGTCGAAGTAAATAGGCTGATCACCTTTGGGTCGCTCATCGTGACGTCCAGAATTTTGATCCCGGTGAAATCCTCCAGATATTTATACATCGTCGGAACATCGTGCCCAAGGTTGTCGAGCTTCAAAATGGTGTCGTGAAGCGAGTGGAAATCGAAATGCGTTGTCGTGATGTTGCTGTCCGCATCGTCAGCGGGGCGCTGGACGGGGGTAAAATCGTAAACCTCGTATTCCGACGGGACAACGACCATGCCGCCGGGATGCTGCCCGGTCGTCCGCTTTACGCCGGTACAGCCGGCCGCAAGGCGCGCTTCCTCCGCTTTGTGGACAACCCTGCCCTGCCCCTCGAGGTATTTTAAGACAAAGCCATAGGCGGTTTTCTCCGCCACGGTGGAAATCGTACCAGCTTTGAAAACGTGGTCGGAACCGAACAGCTCTTCCGTATATTTGTGGGCGCGGGCCTGGTATTCACCCGAAAAATTCAGGTCGATATCAGGCGATTTATCCCCTTTGAAGCCCAAAAAGGTTTCAAACGGGATGTCATGCCCTTCTCGTATCATAAAGGTGCCGCACTTTGGACAATCTTTCTCAGGCAGGTCGTAGCCGGAACCGACCGACCCATCGGTGATAAATTCGCTGTGCTTGCAGTTCGGACAGCAATAGTGGGGCGGAAGCGGATTGACCTCCGATATTCCGGCCATCGTAGCGGCAAAAGAAGAACCGACCGACCCACGGGAACCCACCAGATATCCATCCTCTACCGACTTCCAAACCAGCTTCTGTGCGATGATATAAAGAACGGCGAACCCATTCTTGATTATGGAGTCGAGCTCTTTCTCCAGCCGCTTTTGAACCAGTTCAGGCAGAGGATCCCCATAGACCGAATGCGCTTTTGTCCAACAGATTTCTTGGAGCTGTTCCTCCGCTCCGTCGATGCTGGGCGGATAAGTTCCCTTTGGAATGGCACGGAGTTCCGGGTCGCACATATCGGCGATCAGGTTTGAATTGGTGATTACCACCTCGCGCGCCTTTTCTTCCCCAAGATAAGAAAACTCTTTTAACATCTCGTCGGTCGTGCGGAAATAAAGGGGCGGCTGGTTTTCATCTTTAAATTTAATGCTGGTCAGAATCTCACGATAGATCGCATCGCCTTCGTCCTGAAAATGGACGTCGCAGGTGGCGACAACCGGCTTTTTCAGATACTCCCCCAGCCGGACGACTGTCCTGTTAAAGTCCCGAAGCTGTTCTTCATCCGCTGCCTTTCCGGTGCGGATCAGGAACTGATTGTTCTGGATCGGCTGGATTTCCAGATAATCGTAAAATTCCGCAATTTTTACGAGTTCTTCCCAGGGCTTTCCATCGACGATCGCGGTAAACAGTTCCCCTGCTTCACAGGCGCTCCCGATAATCAGGCCGTCCCGCCAGCGCTTCAGCTCGCTCTTTGGAATACGCGGCTGACGGTAGTAGTATTTGATATGTCCCAGCGAAATCAACCGGTAAAGATTTTTTAACCCCGTTTTATTTCGCACCAAAATGATTTGATGGTAGGAGCGCAGATTCCGAATGTTCACTTCCCCGGTGGATTTGGTGCGGATTTCCGAAACTTTTTGGATCCCGCGCTGAGACTGGAGTTTATCGGCGATATCAAAGAAAATCTTGCCCAAGACTTCCGCGTCGTCACAGGCGCGGTGATGGTTGAAATCCCCTAGTTTTAAATGCTCGGCAACGGTATTTAATTTATGGTTTTTGATTTTATAAAGGCTTTTACAGAGAGGAACGGTATCAATATAAGTATAATCGCAGGGCATCTTGCTCCGTTTGGCGGCAGCCTGGATAAAGCTCATGTCAAACCGTGCGTTGTGAGCAATCAAAATATCTTCCCCGCAGAAATCGAAAAACGCCCGCAGCGCTTCGGATTCAGAGGGGGCTTCCTTTACCATCGCATCGGTGATGCCGGTGAGCTCCGTGATCTTTCCGGGGATCGGTTTTCCCGGATTGACAAAGGTATCGAAGGAATCAATGATTTCGCCGTTTCTGATTTTGACCGCGCCGATCTCCGTCAGGTGTTCAGACTGGACGTTCAGCCCTGTCGTCTCTACATCGAACGAAATAAATTCATCCGTCAGCGCGGCGTCTTGATCCCCGTAAATTGCAGATTGCGTGTCGTTTCCCGCCGTGTCGTCCACAAAATACCCCTCGACCCCATAAATTACCTTGAACTCCCCGCCCTTAGAGCGGATGGCATCCAAAGCGTTCATCGCATCTGGGAAGGCCTGGGCAACGCCGTGGTCGGTAATGGCCACCGCCTGATGCCCCCACTCATAGGCGGTTTGCACCAGCTTGTCCGCGCCGGTGACGGCATCCATCGAGGACATATTGGTGTGCAGATGCAGCTCGACACGCTTCTCTTCACTCAAGTCCTTCCTTTTGGTATGCTCAACCAGGAGGATATCGTTTGGACGGACGACAATATCGCGGTCGTATTTGTCATATGTCACCTCTCCGCGGAGGAGGAGGGTCGTCCCCTTTTTAATCTTTTCAAACGCCTCGGCGCTTTTTTTATCCGTAATTACTTTGAGGTTGATCGAGCTGGTGTAATCGGTAATCGAGTAGCTCAAAATTGCAGTTTTTCCGTCGCGCGAAAGGCGGTTGTCACTCAAGAAAACGTCGCCCCAGATCACAACTCGGCCGCTTTCCTGTGACAAATCCGCAATCCTCACTGGAGGGGCGCTGAATTTTCTCCCCGAAATCAGGGTTGCGCTGTCCGTTCTGATTGGAAGATTATGCAGCTCCAGCTTCAGATTGACCTTTTGCTCAGCCTTTTTGGGGGCGGACTGGGCTGTCGGAGGCGTAAAGTAATCTGGAGAAGCCGGTGGGACATCATAGTCCACCGGTGGGGGCGGAAGCTCGTCCGCAACGCTGGCAATCATCTGCTCATGCTCTTCCAGCGTTTTTGAAAGAAGACCGAAGAATTCCACTTCGACCGGCAGGCTGAATTCCTCCAGTA
>JAAWBP010000043.1 GCA_022792755.1 Oscillospiraceae bacterium
CCAAATTGATGATACAATGTTCTCCGAAACACTCAAAATCTTTGATTTTGCAAGTGTTTCGTGAGGTTATTGCGAAGCCGCAGGCGGAGCAACAAGGTTCCCGGGTACCCACCAGCAATCTTTGATTGCGTCTGTGGGTGGGGTTCTTATTATACCACAAAAACGAATTGGAAAACACCCCAAAGCCTGACAAAATCATCGGATTTTCAGTTTGGATTCCTTTCTATTTTCACAAATCCATCCCCTTACCGAGCTTTTGAATCGATTAACTATCCCCCCTTTTCATCTCCCCGCTCCGCAGGCTGCATAGAGCACGGCAGCCTGCCGGCGTTTAAACACTACTTTTTTTGTATATTTTTATTCAAAGCCCTTGATTTCTTCAAAAGGCTGTGTTAAAATGAAAACGAAATCAAGGATACGGGTGAAGCGGTTTTTCTGTTTCGCCGGTTTTAAAAGCTGCATGAAACCTGACAGCTGGGATCAATTCCGGGCGGGAAGAGGACGGCAACCATCGAAGAAGCATTGCCAGCCGTCCCGCGGGAACCCGCAGGGCGGTTTTTGCATCTTAAATTTCAGGAGGAGATTTTATGGAAAAAAGGCTTGGCATCGTCGCCGTCATTCTGGAGGACAAAGAATACGCCGACCAGGTAAACGACATCTTACACGAGTACAACCAGCTCATCGTCGGCAGGATGGGGCTCCCCTATAAGGAGCGTAGCGTAGCGGTCATTTCTCTGATCGTCGACGCGACCAGCGACGAGGTGAGCGCGCTGACCGGGAAGCTGGGGCGGATCGACGGCGTGACCGTCAAATCCGCGCTGGCCAAGGGATGACCCCGTTGACAGCGCTTTCCACCATCCGCCGGATGGAAGAAGGGCAGCTTCCCGCCCCCGAAGAGCTTGCCCGCCTCCTTTCGCCCGACGGGGAAGTCCTGCGGGACGCCCTTTTCGAAGCGGCCGACCGGGTGCGGGAGAAACACTGCGGAAAGGCGGTTCACGTCCGGGCGATCATCGAGTTTTCCAACGTCTGCCGGTGCGAGTGCGCCTACTGCGGGCTCCACGCCAAGAATTCGAACGTCGTCCGGTATCAAATGACGGAGGAAGAAATCCTGGCGGCGGCAAAGGATGCGGTCGAGGCGGGGTACCAGACCGTCATCCTCCAAAGCGGGGAGGATTTGAGCTACTCCCGCGAAACGGTGGGAAGGCTCGTCTCCTCGATCAAGCGGGTGGGAAACGTCGCCATCACCCTGAGCCTTGGGGAGCGCCCCTTTGCGGATTACGCCTACTGGCGGGAATGCGGCGCAGACCGTTACCTGATCAAGCACGAAATTTCGGACGAAACGGTCTACAACCGGTACCATCCTCACAGCAGCTTCCAAAACCGGCTCGCCTGCCAGCGGGAGCTCTCCCGGCTGGGATATGAGCTGGGCGGCGGGTTTATGACCGGGCTCCCCGGCCAGACGCCGCTCACCCTGGCAAACGACCTGCTGCTTCTAAAAAAGATGGGGGTGGCGATGGCGGGAATTGGCCCCTACATCTGCCACGGCGAAACCGCTCTGCGGGGAAATCCGGACGGCGATGTGAACCTGACGCTCCGGGTGGTCGCCGCCGCCAGGCTCCTGCTTCCCCGCGCGAATCTGCCCTCTACCACGGCGGTCAACGTCAAAGGGGGGCTGACAAACGCCTTAAACTGCGGGGCGAATGTCATCATGCAGAAGGCGACCCCTTACAAATACCGGAACCTTTACGACATTTACCCCGGGCGGGACAGCAAAGACGTCCCGCTCAAGGAGCAGTATGAAGCCCTGCGCGCCCAGCTTTCGGCGCTGGGGAGAACAATCTATGAAAACGGAGATGGATAACCCATGTCAACTGTGAAATACGATCCGAAATCCTCTGTTGCCGAGGAGTTCATCAACGACCAGGAAATCCTGGACACCATCGAATACGCCAAAGCGAATAAATCCAACCGGGAGCTCATCTTCTCCCTCATCGAGCGGGCGAAGGACTGCAAGGGGCTGACCCACCGGGAGGCCGCCGTCCTGCTGGAATGCGACATCCCGGAGGCAAACGAGGCGATGAAAGAGGTCGCCATGGCGATCAAGCAGCGGCTGTACGGCAACCGGATCGTCATGTTCGCCCCCCTCTACCTCTCCAATTACTGTGTTAATGGCTGCACCTACTGCCCTTACCACTACAAAAATAAACACATCCCCCGCAAAAAGCTGACCCAGGAGGAGATCAGGAACGAGGTCATCGCTTTGCAGGATATGGGCCACAAACGGCTTGCCATCGAGTCGGGCGAGGACCCGGTCAACAACCCGATCGAGTACATCCTCGAAAGCATCAAGACCATCTACAGCATCAAGCACAAAAACGGGGCGATCCGCCGGGTCAACGTCAACATCGCAGCGACCACAGTGGAGAACTACCGGAAGCTGAAAGAGGCCGGGATCGGCACCTACATCCTTTTCCAGGAGACCTACAACAAAAAGAATTACGAGCTGCTCCACCCCACCGGCCCGAAGCACAACTACGCCTACCACACCGAGGCGATGGACCGCGCCATGGACGGGGGGATCGACGACGTGGGGATCGGCGTCCTGTTCGGGCTTGAGATGTACCGGTACGACTTTGTCGGGCTGCTGATGCACGCCGAACACCTGGAGGCGGCCAAAGGCGTCGGCCCGCACACCATCAGCGTGCCGCGCATCTGTCCTGCGGACGACATCGACAAGGCGGACTTTAAAAATGCCGTTCCGGACGAGATGTTTGAAAAGATCGTGACCGTCATCCGGATCGCCGTCCCCTACACCGGGATGATCATCTCCACCCGGGAGTCCAAGGCGACCCGTGAAAAGGTGCTCAAGCTCGGCATCTCCCAGATCAGCGGCGGTTCCCGCACCAGTGTCGGCGGCTATGTCGAGCCGGAGCCAGAAGACGAAAACTCCTCGCAGTTTGACATCAGCGACACCCGCACCCTCGACCAGGTGGTCAACTGGCTGATGGAACTCGGCTACATCCCGAGCTTCTGCACCGCCTGTTACCGGGAGGGCCGAACCGGCGACCGGTTCATGCAGCTGTGCAAATCGGGGCAGATCGCCAACTGCTGCCAGCCCAACGCCTTGATGACCCTGCGGGAGTACTTGGACGACTACGCCTCTGAGGACACCCGCCGGAAGGGACTCGCCCTGATGCAGACCGAGGTGGAGAAAATCCCGAACGAAAAGGTGCGCGGGATCGCCAAGGAATATATCAACGCCATCGACAGCGGCAAGCGCGATTTCCGCTTTTGATCCCAGAGCGAACCCCGCAGAGAACCAATCTATATGGAAAGGAGCGACACGGTTTACAGAACACCGCCCTTTGCGGCTCTGTGAACCGTTCGCAGCGTGTGGAAACCGATATGCCCAACCTGAACGAAACGCCAACCGCCAACCGGATGCACATCGCCTTTTTCGGCAAGACCAACAGCGGAAAATCGACCTTGATCAACACCCTGACCGGCCAGAACATCTCGCTGGTCTCCCCTGTTTCCGGTACGACGACCGACCCGGTTCGGAAAGCGATGGAGCTGCTCCCCATCGGCCCGGTCGTCCTGATCGACACCGCCGGGCTGGACGACACGAGCGAGCTCGGCCCCCAGCGGATCCAAAAGACGGATGAGATCATCAAGAAAACCGATCTCGCCGTCCTGGTGATCGCCTCCGGCGACCGAAATCTCGCCCTGGAGCGGGAATACCTCAAAAAATTCAGGGAGGCCGGCACGCCGGTGATCGCTTTCTTCAACCGGTTCGGAGAGGAAATGCCGGAGGAAGGGGCGCCGGAGAGTCTGGGTGTCCCCTGTCTAGTTGCCAGTGCGCAGGATTCGCAGGCGATGGCGGGGCTGAAGGAGCTGATGATCCAGCACGCCGATTACGACTTTGAAAGCCCCTCGATCTGCGGGGATCTCGTCAAAGAGGGCGACGTCGTCATTTTGGTGATGCCGCAGGACATCCAGGCGCCGAAGGGCCGGCTGATCCTGCCGCAGGTACAGGTCACCCGCGACCTGCTCGATCTCAAATGCCGGGTGGTCAGCGTCACGACAAACGATCTCGGGCCGATGTTGAAGCTCCTCGTCAACCCGCCGGCGCTCGTCATCACCGACTCCCAGGTGTTCGGCCAGGTCAACAAGGTGCTCCCGCCCGAAATCCGCCTGACCTCTTTCTCGATTCTGATGGCCAAGTACAAGGGGGATATCCACGAAATGGTGCGGGGTGCGCGGGCAATCGAGAGCTTAACCCCCGCCGACAAGGTTCTGATCATGGAGGCCTGCACCCACCACGCCCAGAAGGGGGACATTGCGCGGGAAAAGCTGCCCGCCCTGCTCCGGAAGCGGATTGGAGAGGGGCTGACGGTCGACGTTTTCAGCGGAACCGGCTTCCCCGACCGCGTCGGGGAATACCAGCTGATCCTCCACTGCGGCGGCTGTATGCTCAACCGGAAAGGGATGCTCGCCAAAACCGCGATGGCGGCGAAAGCGGGCGTGCCCATCACCAATTTCGGCACGGCGCTCGCCTACCTCAACGGCATCCTGGAGCGGGTGGTCTATTAAAGTCCCCCGAAATTTCATAACGTTCAGGCAAAATGCCCTCGCTTTTAGGCGGGGGCGTTTTGCATGGTCAGGAAAGCCCCTTAATACATCAATCGACCGGAATCAGCCTTCTGCCCTCAGCGGAGTGCCTTCGCTCTCAATTCGGCCGAGTGGCCTCGGCTGGACATTCGCACACGAACGAATTATCGGTTTTTGGGTTACAATCCTGCGAGGTGCGCCGGGTGGCTCCGGTGGACAATTCGCGCCCGTGACCGGGCAGGACAATTCGCGCACAAAAGTCGTTTATGTTTTAAGAACTTGTGTCCCGCGAACCGTGTTGTATCAGTCGGGACGGGTGTGCCGCACGGGACGGAGTACCTTCACTGGTAATTCGCACACCGACGTTTTACCTATTTTTGAGTTTCAGTCCTACGAGATGCCTAAGATTGTGCAATGTGCCCCACGGGATATGAGCGTTGTTACCGGTACGACTCACAAATCGTGTTTGTCCCGCCCGGGTTCAAGTCCGCCCCGATTTTACCTGAAACAGCAAAAATTGTTTTCAAAATCTTCATAAGTGATTCGACGGCGACATACAAATAAATAGGACAAAACCCATTTTGGAGGTGTCGTGGTTGAAGGATAAACACTTTTTGGAGGACCGAAGTGTGGAGCTGGCGGAATATCTGGTTTCGCAGAAAGCAACGGTGAGAAGCACAGCCCAAAAATTCGGCGTCAGCAAAAGTACGGTACATAAAGACATCACGGAACGCTTAAAAAAAGTCAACCCCCAGCTGTATAAACAGGTGGCGGAAATCCTTAAAATAAACAAAGAAGAGCGCCATATCCGCGGGGGGCTGGCGACAAAGAAAAAATACGAAGAGACCCACGAGAAAGAGGATTCTGTCTGAAATTCAGAATAGACCGCAATCCGATCCTTGTGCAATGAGGCCGTTTATGGTAAACTGTTAACGTTTAAACGGGAAATCCGCGTAAAAACGCAGAGAAAGGAACGATGCCCGGCATCGGCTCCCTCAGAGCGGGAGAGATGCCCCCGCAGGCAGACAAATGAGGCGGTATGAAGCCGTCTGAACGCAGAAGCTCCGCCTGTACAGAAACGGGTATCACAGGATTATCAAAATGAATCTGATTAAAAATTTTATTGCCGGCGCCATCATCGGCGTGGCGAACATCATCCCTGGCGTCAGCGGCGGGACGATGATGGTCATCTTAAACGTCTTTGACAAAATTGTCGGGGCCATCGGCCAATTTACCAAAGCAATTAAAAAAAACCTGCTCTACCTGCTGCCGATCCTGCTCGGTGCGGCGGCCGGGATTCTCGCTTTCAGCAAGGGGATCACCTTCATGCTCGACCACTATCCGATGATCACCAACTTCTTTTTCATCGGTTTGATTGTGGGGAGCGTCCCCTTAGTCTGCCGTTCCGCCTTCCAGAAAACCGGCGGGAAGATCGAGCTCAAGCAGATCCGCCCCGTTTCGGCGATCGCCTTTGTCCTGATGCTCGCCCTTTTAATTGTGGTCGCCTTTTTCTCTCCGGAGGAAGCCAGCGTCAGTGTCTCGGAGGTTTCGGTCGATTTCCCGATGATTCTAAAGCTCTTTTTCGGGGGGATTCTCTCCGCAGTGGCGATGATCATCCCCGGTCTCAGCGGCTCGTTCATCATGGTTCTTTTGGGTGTATACCCGCTGATCACAGGTGCGGTCGCCGTACTGCTTCCGTTTCATATGGACACTTTTCTGCACACCGTCCTCCCGATCGGGCTGCCGATGGGGATCGGGATCATTCTGGGGCTGCTCCTGGGGGCGAAGCTGATCGACGTCCTGATCAAAAAATTCCCGCAGGAAACCTATTTCGGCATCCTCGGGCTGCTGCTCGGTTCGCTTTTTGGCCTCTACCCGGGCTTTGCCTTCGACTGGCAGGGCGCCGCCGCGATCCTCGTGCTGCTTTTCGGGTTCGCCCTGGCCTATTTTTCCAGCAGCGAATGGCTGAAAAATAAATTTGTGAAAAACGGGCGGTAAGGCTTTACAAGGCTTTGAAAAGCTGGTATAATAATTGGGTCTGAAAAGGCAGTGCCATGCGCTTTGCTCCAGGAGTACGCCCTGAACGGGAAACACCCTTTCCTGGATCGCTCAGGCATTGGCAATCTTTTAAAAGAGGTGTAAAGATGTTAAGAAAAGAAGAGAAAACCGAGGTTATTACCAATAACCGGCTCCACGAGCACGACACCGGTTCGCCGGAGGTGCAGATCGCGATCCTCACCAAAAGGATCAACGACCTCACCGAGCATCTGAAGGTTCACAAGCAGGATCACCATTCCCGCCGCGGCCTGCTCAAGATGGTTGGCCACCGCCGCAACCTGCTCAACTACCTGATGAAAAAGGATGTTGAACGGTACCGCGCGATTATTGCGAAGCTCGGGATTCGTAAGTAATAATGGCTTTAAGGCAGGTGGCATTCGCCCATCTGCCTTTTGGTATTTATTCAACGCATATGGCAAGTGGAAATTAGCACTAAATCGAGCGCCTTTTTCCGCCGAAAAAGAGGTTTGATTTAATGCTAAGTCCGTTGCCGTATGCAGTGTACAGGAGGTAAAATATGGCAAGACAGGCAAAAATTTTCAAGACAATCTACGCGGGCCGCGAGCTGATTGTAGAAACCGGAAAGACCAGTGAGCTGGCGAACGGCTCCTGCTGGATCCGTTATGGCGAAACAGTCGTGATGGTCAACGTCACCGCTTCCGCAAAGCCCCGCCCGGATATCGATTTCTTCCCCCTTTCGGTGGATTTTGAAGAAAAGCTTTACTCGGTCGGCAAAATCCCGGGCTCGTTCATCAAGCGCGAATCCCGCCCGAGCGAGAAAGCGATCCTCGCCTCCCGCTGCGTCGACCGCCCGATCCGCCCGCTCTTCCCGAAGGATATGCGCAACGACGTTTCCGTTGTGATGACAGTGCTCGCGAGCGACATCGACAATTCCCCCGAAATCTGCGGGATGATCGGCACCTCGATCGCCCTGTCGATCTCCGATATCCCCTGGAACGGCCCAATTGCAGGCGTCAACGTCGGCTTAGTCGATGGCGAAATTGTTCTCAACCCCAACATCGAGCAGCGTGCAAAATCCGACCTGACCCTGACCGTCGCCGGAACCGCGGAGAAGGTCGTCATGATCGAGGCGGGCGCCAACGAAGTGCCGGACGACCTGATGCTCAAGTGCATCATGACCGGCCACGAAGAGATCAAGAAGATGGTCGCTTTCATCAGCGATATCCAGAAGGAAATCGGGAGAGAGAAGTTCACCTTCGAGTCTCAGGAGCTTGACCCAGCCCTCTTTGAAGAGATCAAGGAATTCGCAATCGAAAAGGTTCGCTACGCGCTGGACACCAACGATAAAAACGTCCGCGAAGCTCGCCTTCAGCCGGTCGTTGACGAAATCCACGCCGCATTCGACGAGAGATGCGAAGAAGGAAAAACCGGCATCATCGACGAGTGCATCTACAAGCTTCAGAAATACGTTGTCCGCCGCTGGCTTTTGGACGACGGCAAACGCGTCGACGGGAGACAGCTCGACGAGATCCGCCCGCTGGATGCGGAGGTCGCCCTTCTGCCCCGCGTCCACGGTTCCGCGATGTTCACCCGCGGCCAGACACAGGTTCTCTCGGTGACGACGCTCGGCCCGGTCCGGGATGCGCAGATGCTCGATGGGATCGACGAAGACGAAGAAAAACGCTATATGCATCAATACAATTTCCCCTCCTATTCGGTGGGCGAAACCC
>JAAWBP010000044.1 GCA_022792755.1 Oscillospiraceae bacterium
CCCACATTGTGGGTGTGGTCTTTGACCTTGATGAGATAGCCGCCCGCCTCCAGGTCGGCGACGATCGCCTTCCTCGCCTCATAGCGGTCCATCCCCTCGTATTTCCCGCCGTTTTCGTTGATGTGAGCGTCGTCGGTCATCACGTTGATGACCGGGAGCTTGTGCCGCAGCCCGACTTCGAAGTCGTTCGGGTCATGTGCCGGGGTGATCTTCACCGCGCCGGTTCCAAATTCCATATCGACATAGGTGTCCGCCACAATCGGGATCTCCCGGTTGACCAGCGGAAGGACCAGCATCTTTCCGACCAGGCCGCGGTACCGCTTGTCCTCCGGGTGGACCGCAACAGCAGTATCCCCCAGAAGGGTCTCCGGCCGGGTGGTGGCGATTTCGACCGCGCCGCTGCCGTCGGCCAGCGGGTAGCTGATATGCCAGAAATGCCCGGCCTGCTCGCTGTACTCCACCTCGGCGTCCGAAATTGAGGTCCGGCAGTGGGGGCACCAGTTGATGATCCGCTCCCCGCGGTAGATCAAGCCCTTTTCATAGAGGCGGACAAAGACCTCCCGCACCGCCTCCGAACAGCCTTCGTCCAGGGTGAAACGCTCCCTGCTCCAGTCGCAGGAGGTGCCGAGCTTTTTCAGCTGCTCGACGATCCGGCCCCCGTACTGCTCCTTCCAGGCCCAGGCGCGCTCCAGGAATTTTTCGCGCCCCAGGTCTTCCTTGGAAACCCCCTCTTTCCGCATCGCCTCCACGATCTTTGCCTCGGTCGCAATCGATGCGTGGTCGGTGCCGGGGATCCAAAGGGCGGCGTAGCCCTGCATCCGTCTGTACCGGATCAGGATATCCTGCAGCGTCTCATCCAGCGCGTGCCCCATATGGAGCTGCCCGGTGATGTTCGGCGGCGGGATCACGATGGTGTAGGGCTTCTTTTCCGGGTCCGGCTGTGCGGAAAAATATCCGCCGTCCAGCCAGAATTTGTAGATGCGGTCTTCCACATTAGTGGGGTCGTAAAGCTTTTCCAGTTCCTTTGCCATAAAGTCCTCCTTATTTTAACGGTCGTCAAACAGCCGGCCTTCAGAATTATTTAAAACACCGCCATAAAACAAAACCGCCCTAAAGCAAACCATCGCTTTAGGGCGGGCAGATTGTCCGCGGTACCACCTAACTTCGGAGCCTGCGCTCCGCACTCTCTCCAGCACAAATCCAATGCCGGCCCCCGGGTAACGGCGGGGTTCCGTTGGCGCCTACTGAGGGGAATTCCCCCGTTTGGGCCAAGGCTCAGGGGCTACTTCGAAGCGTTCCGCACGAAAGCTTTCACCAGCCGCTTTCTCTCTGCGCTTTGGGCACGCCTGTACTCCTCCCCGTCACAGCCTGTGACGATATTGCTATTAGTATATCCAGAAAAATTCAATTTGTCAACTTTTATCCTGCAAAAGACGCTCCACCGTTTCCCGGTCCGGCTTGATATAGGCCGTCTGGTAGTTTTCAAAGATCACCATCCCCGGCTTTGCGCCGTTCGGCTTGTGGACATTCCGGATTTCGGTGTAATCCACCGGCACCTGGACGGAATCCTGCGCCTTGCTGTGATAGGCGGCGATCACCGCCGCCTCCTCGACCGTCCGGTCGGGCACTTTTTCCCCATTCGTCACGACGATGACATGGGAGCCCGGGATATTGTGGGTGTGGAGCCAGAGGTCGTGGTTCCGCGCTTCCTTCATGGAAAGGCGGTCGTTCTGCCGGTTGTTCCTGCCGCAGAGGATGGTGAAGCCGTCCGACGACCGAAACCGGAGCGGCGGCCTCGGCTTGAGCTGCTTCAAGTTTTTGCGGCGGTAATTCCGAAGATACCCGCCCTCGGTCAGCTCCTCCCGGATTTCCAGCAGCTCGCTCTCCCCTTCCGTCCGGGTCACCTCGTCGAATACCGAATCCAGGTAGACAAGCTCCTCTTCCGCCTGCCGGATCAGACCGGCGAGCATCTTCTCGGCGGTGGCGGCCTTCCGGTACTCATTGTAATACTTCTGCGCGTTCTGTGCGGGGGAGAGCGATGGGTCGAGCTCGATCGCCACCGGCGCGGCGTCTTCCGCGTAGAAATTTTCCAGCGTCACGCTGGACATCCCCTTTTCCAGCCGGTAGAGGTTTGAATTGAGAAGGTCGCCGCATATTTTTAGCGTCTCCCGCTCCCCGCACTGGGCGAGCTCCTGCTTCTGCGCCTCCAGCTTCCGCTGTGTCCGCTCCGTCCGGTTGACGATCAGCTTGAGCAGGTCGTTGGAGCGCTGCTTCATCCGGGAAATCTGGTCGCGCTGGGAATAAAAATCATCCAAAAGCGCGCTCGCCGTCTCATACGGCTTGGTCAGCATGGCAGCCCCATATTGGTGGAGCTCTACAAAGCTGAACTCCCGCGGGGTTCCGTTTAAATCCAGCGCCATCGTCATTTTGGGCGCCCCCTCCGTCAAGTCTTTCCGAACCCGGCCCAGGTAAAACGCCAGCCGCTCTTTCTGCGGCTCCGAAAGTTCGCTTTTCACCACTTCGGCGCCCCGGCAGGCGTAGTACGCCGCCTCTCTCGCAAAAACAGGGGAAACACCCTGCAATACGCCAACCAGCACCTTGGAGAGCGCCTGATCCTTTGGATACGCCGTCACCGCCCCGACGATCTCCTCATTCGAAGCGTCAAACAGGTTTAACTTATCCTGCGCGGGCGGCAGGACATAGTTCATCTGGGGCAGGATCGGGCGGACGCTCGACATCTCCGGGTCGACCCGTTTGATTGCGTCTACCACCTTCCCCGCCTGGTTGATGACGATCAGATTGCTGTGCCGCCCCATGATTTCAACCGCCAGCGTGACCGTGACCAGGTCGCCCAGCTCGTTGACCGTCTCAAAGTCGAGAAACAGCACCCGGTCGAGCCCCTGCTGCCGGACGGCCGTCAGCTTCCCCGCACCGAGGTGCTTGCGCAAGAGCATGCAGAACATCGGCGGGGCCTTCGGGTTTTCGAGGGTGACGCCGGTAAAGTGCAGTCTCGGGCTGTCGGCGCCCACGCTGATGAGAAGCTTTGCGTTCCCGCCCCGATGCCGAAGGGTGATGACGACCTCCTCGCGGGAGGGCTGATGGATTTTATCAATCCGGGAGCCGACCGCCTCCTTTAATTCCCTTTTGATGCAGGATAAAAAAATACCGTCCAGAGCCAATTTTCATTCACCTACTAATTAATCGCCTGCGCCCTTTGAAATGGATTCAATCTCCGCAGAGCGCTGTCACCTTGATTTCAATCTCAATCCCCGGCACAGGGGACGCCGCCTGAACCGTCACCCTTGCAGGCTCCTTACCCGGCGCAAAAAACTGCCGGTACACTGTGTCCATCCGCGGGAAATCGTCCAGGTTTTGCATAAAGACCGTTACGTCTACAACCTGTTCCATCGACGAACCCGCATGTTCGAGCAGGAACCTGACATTTTCCAGCGCCTGCCGGGTCTGTTCCTCGATTGTCCCGCCCAAGAGCTGATTCGCCGCCAGGTCACAGGAAAGCTGGCTTGTCAGATAGAGCATATTTCCGGCCTTGACCACGTGATTATATGGACTCGACGGCCGCGGGATGCCGGGAATTTGAATGATTTCTTTTTTCATTATATAACGCTCCTTCGGTCAACTGTGGATTTACAGCCACTCCAGCAAAGGCCGGTTCGCCCCGGAAACCGCAAAGCGCACCTGCTCAAACGCCGCGGACAATTCCCCCAGCAGCTTCGGGAGAACCACCGTCTCGGTCTCGAAATGCCCGGCGTCCACCAGGGTGATGCCGGCGTTC